>DASYJV010000001.1:0-4789 GCA_035996105.1 Candidatus Limnocylindrales bacterium
GCTCGGCGGCCGGCTCGTTCGGAGCCGGGTCGACAATCGCCTCGACGGCGATCGCAGCACGGTCGAACAGGTCGAGATCGTCTTCGGCTCCGACGAGCAGGTATTCGACCTCACCTCGTACACCCACCATATCGGCCGGGACACGACCGGCAACCTCCTGTCCAAGGGCGCGCTGCTCGACCGGGCCCGCTCGTTCATGAAGGGGATGATCGTCATCGATCGGTCGGCGGTGGGCACCGACAGCTTCCTCGGCGAGTTCGGGATGAACCTCTCGAAGGCGACTCGCTCGGTGGCCATCCCGAGCCTCGAGATCGACCAGCCCGACTGCCGGCGCGCCGCGCATGCAAGCTCGGTCGGGCCGATCGACGAGACCCAGCTCTTCTACCTCGAGAGTCGCGGGATCCCGCCCGAGGAGGCTCGCAAGTTCATCGTGCTGGGCTTCCTCGAGCCGGTCGTGGCCCGCGTCCCGGTGGCCGATGCACAGCTCCGCTTGCGCGACATGCTCGAGCAGAAATGGGACGCCGGTGTCGGCGTGGGCGCGATCACCGCGGCGTGAGACGGATCGACCTGTTCGCCGTCGAGGAGATCCCGGAAGGCACCATGAAGATGGCCGTCGTCGACGGCACCGAGCTGGTCCTCGTCGTCCACACGGAAGGTCGGTTCCACGCCATGCAGGGCATCTGCAGCCACGAATATTTCGAGCTTGACAAGGGTTTTCTGACCGCGGGCTCGCTGACCTGTGCCCTCCACCTCTCCCGTTTCGACCTCGATACCGGCGAGCCGCTCGACCCTCCCGCCGAGATCCCCCTCGCCCTGTACCCCGTCGTACTGGAAGACGGCCGGATCATGATCGAGGTCCCCGAAGGCGCGCTCGCGGTCAACGAGTGAGTCCTCACCCACCCGGTACGAAAGCGCGATACCGCGAGGCGGTCCAGAGGGGTTAGGGTGGCCGGGCCATGCAACCCATCGACTTCGTGGCGTTCGCCGAGGACTGCCTCATCTCCGGGAAGATGACGATGTTCGGGGAGCGGCTGACGGACTTCATGAACGGCCAGGAGCGGTTCCGCGTCCACCACCTCGAATGCGAGAGCCTCGAGGACGGGCATCTGGTCGCGCTCGACAGCGTCTCGCTCGAGCGGAGGGATCTGCTCGCGGTCGTGGCCAACGGCCCGCGCGGCTCGGAGAAACAGCGGATCCCGCTTGAGCCCAATCGGCTGCAGCTGTCGATCGGTCCCTATCTGATCCTCGGGCACGTCCACACGGCGCCCGGCTCCGACGCCATGACGGCCGTCCTCAAGCGCGAACCGATGATCCCGCTGACGGATGCGACCATCGCCTACGAGCTGGCCGGTTCGATCGTCGCGCGCGACGTGCCGACGATCATCGTCAACCGGTTGCTGGTCGACTGGATCTCCCCGACATCGGATGCAGCCACGTTCTTCCCGGACGTCCCCGTCCGGTCGCCGTTCACGGCGAGGCTGCAGAAGGACTTCACCGGCTCCTCGTCGAAGTAGTCCGCCCTCCGTCCGACCAGCCTTCGCCCATCATGAACGACCCTGTCCTGGGTGCCCGGGCGGACCTGGCGTGGTCGAGGGCGAAGCGTTCCTCGCCGGGGCCGACGGGCTTGCCCCCGATCCGACCGACGACATGTCGGCCGATGACCGGGCCGTGCTTGAAGCCGTGGCCAGACCCGCCACCGACGATCCACACGTTGTCGTAGTCCGGGTGTCGGTCGATGATGAACTGGCTGTCCGGCGTCGTCTCGTACTGGCAGACCCGCGACTCGACGACCGGCGCATCGGCAAGGTCCGGGAAGCGCCTGGCCAGGTACGAGCGCACCAGCCTGATGCTCCCGGGATCGACGACCCGCTCGCCGGTCGTCGGATCGAACGGAGGACCGTATCGATCGGGCCCCACCTTCATGCCCCGCCCGTCGACCGCCGGGATGCCGTAGAAACCGGCCCGCGAATCGAGCCAGCAGGGGAGCGCGTCCGCCCCGAACCGCCCGTCGCCAGGCGGCGGGCCGACATACAGGACATCCTGCTTCGTGACCCGGATGAGATCGCCGAGCAGATCCGGGAAGAGCTGGGTCAGCCAGGGACCGGCGGCGAAGACGAACTCATCCGCCGCGAACCGTCGTCCGTCGGAGACGACCACATCGAGCATCCGGCGGGCCTTCGTGGCGCCGGGCTCGGCCCAGGCCAGCTCGAACCGGCCACCCTGCGCGCTGAAGATCCGGGCCGCCGTGGCAACCCCCCGGCGCGCCATGAGCAGGCCGCCCTCGGGCTCGAAGACGGCGAAGGCGACATCGTTCGAGGCAAGCTGTGGCCAGCGCGCCACGAGATCGTCGGGGGAGAGCCGCTCGACCGGGATGCCCAGCCCTCTGAGCATCACTTCGGAGGTCGCCTCCCAGCGGTCCGCGTCGTGCGCGAGCCACAGCACGCCGGCAGGGATGAACAGGCGCTCGCCGCTCGCCTCGGACAGCGCCTCCCAGCCGCGCAGGGCTTCGCGCGACCAGCGGCTGTAGAACGGGTCGTCGCTGTGCGACGATCGGATGATCCGGGTCTCGTCGCCGGATGTGGCGCGCGGGTCGCCCGCACCGAAGGCGTCGATCAGTGTCGTCCGCCAGCCCTCGCGTCGAGCCTGGAGCGCTGTCCACGCGCCCATGACGCCGGCACCGACCACCACGAGATCGGCCGAGGCCCAATCCGTCCGCTCGCGCGATCGGTGCATCACGCGCCGTCAAGCAGGACGCCGAGACCCAGGGTCTCCGCACGTCGCACGATCGCATCGGCGAACAGGACGTCGGCCAGCCCCACGCCCAGGTGGGTCACGACGACCCGGCCGCTGTCCGGTCGCGCCGTCCCGGCCAGGATGGCCTCGCCCAAGGTCGCCGTCGGGTCCGGATAGCCGTCGAACAGGCCGGCATCGCGGCCGGACAGGAACTGGTCGCGGTGGTCGACAAGGAAGAGCGCGGCATCGCGGGCCACCTCGGCGGCGAGGTACGTCGCGTAGTCGACCGGCACGACGAGCGCGTCCTCGCCCAACCAGTCGGCGGTCATCACCTGGCGGACCGGTCCGAACGAGGCCGCGGTCACCACCACGTCGGCATCCTGGACCGCCTGACGCGCACCCGCGGCGATCGTGACGGCGCCGATCCCCGCGGTCGCCCTTGCCTTGCTCGCGAGGGCCTCGGCGCGTTCCGGGTGACGGTCGAACAGGGTCAGCGCCACGCCCGGGAGGACCGCACCGAGGACCGCCAGGTGGCTGTCGCCCTGGGCGCCCGCCCCGATGAGCGCCGCCCGCGCCACCCGGCCGGCCAGGGCCGGGGCGAAGTGCCGGATCGCGACGCCGGAGACGGCCGCCGTGCGCTGCGCGGTGATCGGGCCACCGTCCAGGATGGCGCGCGGGAGACCCGTCACTGGGTCGTTGAGGATGACCACCGCGTTGATGGCCGGCAGGCCGCGCACGTTGTTGGTGCCGAACCCGCCGACCCACTTCATGCCGAGCAGATCGTCCTCGCCCGTCGTCGCGCGGCCCCGAAGGTGGGCGGGCATGGCATGCATGAACGAACCCTCGGGGCGCGGATGGACGCCGAGCTTTGGCGGGAGCTCAGCGTCGGCGACGAGGGCGGTCATGGTCAGTTCGGCGAGTTCGAGCCGCCGGTCGAGATCGGGCATGGCGGCGGTGACATCCCCGGCCGAGAGGTAGCGCAATGGCCCGGATCCCGTCGTCGCCATGGGCGCGAGTCTACGCGGCGATGATGGCCTAGGATGGGTCGAAATGGCCGCCCTTGACGTCGAGCAGAGCCTCGGCAATCTCAAGCTCGAACGCGACGCCGTCGTGCTGTACGACGCGCTCGCCGCCATCGAGAAGGATCCGCGCCGTTCCGACGCGTTCAGGCGGATCGCCGGCAACGAGCGCCGCCACGCCGAGATCTGGGCGTCGAAGCTCCGAGAGCTCGGCGCCGTCGTCCCCGAGCCCGGTGCTCCCCGGATCCGGGTGCGGTTCATCATGCTCGCCGCCCGGCTCCTCGGTACGGGCGCCGTCGCTGAATTGGTCAAGGCGCTCGAGGGCGACGAGGAAGAGGCCTACGACGCCCAGGAGACCTCGCCGGAGATCGCCGGCATCGCCGCCGACGAACGCGAGCATGCGGTCATCTGGGATCGGTTGAAGTCGGGGCGCGAGACCGGGGACCCGTCCGATCCCGCGCGGGACGGCGTGGCCATCGCGCGCGACGCGAGGAGCGCCGCCGAGGTCGGGCAGCGCGAGACCTGGCATCGCCGGAGCGGCCGGTCGGGGACCCTGCGAGCGATCATCTTCGGGGTGAGCGACGGTCTCGTCAGCAACCTTTCGCTGGTCATGGGCGTGGCCGGCGCGGCCGGCGGCAGCCCCAAGTTCATCCTCCTCGCCGGGATCGCCGGATTGCTCGCGGGGGCGTTCAGCATGGCCGCCGGTGAGTACATCTCGATGCAGAGCCAGCGCGAGCTCTTCGAGCGCCAGATCGAGCTCGAGCGCGCCGAGATGGCGGCGATGCCCGAGGAGGAGGAGGCCGAGCTCGCCGCCTCGTATCGCTCCAAGGGGTTCACCCGGGAGGAAGCCGTCCGGATCGCGCACCGGATCTTCGAGGATCCGGAGGCCGCCCTGGACATGCTCGTCCGCGAGGAGCTGGGGCTCGATCCCGATGAGCTCGGATCGCCCTGGGGAGCGGCGGCCGGCTCGTTCGTGGCATTCGGCCTTGGCGCGGCGCTGCCCGTGCTCCCGTACCTGTTCGGCGGCGGGATGGTCG
>DASYJV010000002.1:0-6204 GCA_035996105.1 Candidatus Limnocylindrales bacterium
GCCCTGGATCGCCGGCTTGCCGTTCTTCATCGTGATCTTCTGTGCGTTCTGGACTTCGACCTTCTGCTTGTCCTTGACGCAATACGCCTCGGCCATGTTGGGCTCTCCTCCTGGATCCGTCGCGTCGCGGGATCCTTTGTCCCGCATCCGCTCAACGTTCGGTGTTCAAACGGCGTGTTGCCAGAGCGACGGCCGCCAGCGGTCCGTCCCGGCTTCACGCTTCTGTCGATCCATGTCGGCCAGGACGAGCAGGCTTTCGAGCCCGGTCTCGACACAGGCCGCCTCGGCCGCGTCCTTGAGATCACCGCTGACGAACTCGCCTGTCGTCCGATTGGCATACACCGCACAGACGACGCCGGCTCGGCATCGGGCCAGGGTCGCGAGGACAAGGAGTGCCGACGCTTCCATCTCGAAGTTCATGACGCGCTGGCGCGCCATCTCCTCCGCGAGGTCAGGGTAGCGGATGGGCAACTGGGGGATCGGGCGCCCCTGCGCGCCGAAGAACCCCGGTGCCGTCGCCGTGACTCCGACGTGATACCGGTGTCCGAGCCGCTCCGCTGCCTCGACGAGTGCCGCGACCGCTTCGTAGTCGGCTACGGCTGGATACCCATCGTGGACGAAGAAGCTCGTGGTCGATTCGAGGCGGACCGCACCGGTGGTGATGGCCAGGTCCCCAAGCGCCATCTCGGGCTGCAGTGCCCCACACGACCCGACCCGGATGAAGGTCGGCCGCTCTGTGATCGCCAGGATCTCCGCCACGACGATCTCGACGTTGTCCGTGCCGATGCCGGTCGAGACGACCGACACCCTTCGGCCCCTGTACTGCCCGGTGGCCGAGGAGAACTCCCGGTGTCGCTGCTCGAGCTCGATGGATTCGAAGCGCGACGCGATCCGGGTGGTCCGATCGGGGTCACCGGGGAGGAGGATGTACTCGGCCAGTTCACCTGGGCCGAGTCCGATGTGGTACTGCCGTTCTCCGGCTGGGATCGCGATCCGGCGATCCAAGAGGCTTTCGACGCGGTGATCCGCGTTCGGCAAGACCTATCCCTCACTCGGGTGGCGTGCTTCGCTGGCGCGAAACTCGGCCGAGGATAGTCCCGCCTTCTCGCGAGCGTCAAGCCGAGTGGATCGTGCTCGGCTCACGCTCAGCCGCGGTCGTGTCGCCGGGGAGCGCTGGCGGCCCGGCGAACCTGGCCACTCGACCGGCGATCCGGGCCGCCAGGCGGCGCCGTCCGTGCCGCCGCCGAAGGAGGGTCACGGCCAGCGAAAGCGTGGAGATGCCGAGGAGGGTGCCGACACCCGCGGCGGCCGGATCGGCGCCCCACGGGCCAGCGCCGAGACCCGCGAAACGGCTTCCGCTTCCGCGGTCGGCGGTGGTCGCTGTCGGGGAGCCGTCCGTCGGCGCCGAGGCTGGCGTGGGCGCCGGCGAGGTCGTCGACGACCCTGTCGCGACAGGGTTCCCGGTCTGGATCAGGCCGCCCGGATCGTCTACGACGACCGTGAGCGCTCCGGCAAGCGACTCCACGCGCCCGATCGCATTCAGGGCGTCATCGGGCTCCACAAGGGAGAGGCGGTCGAGCGCGCCACCGCGCAGGACGACCCGACCGGTCGCGGTCCCGTCATCGAGCGAAAACCCGTCGGACTGGAGCTCGGTGACGATCCCGCCGACCCGGACGAGCGTCCCGATCCGCGTTCCGAGATCGCCCAGGTCGGCGTCGGTGGCGCCGACGGCGGGGTCGGGGGCGCCGGCCGTCGGCGAGACCGCGGGCACGACGCGCTGGCCGGCCGTCGACCCGCCCGACGGGGTCGAGGTCGAGCCCGTCCCGTTCGGACCCGACAGCTGCACGTCGGCTGGGAACCGCGGCGTGATGACGAAACGATGGTCCGAGGCGCCAGGGCTGGGCCTTCGGGCGATCCCGATCACCGAAGCCATCCGGCCCTCGACCAGGGTCGTGCTCGGGATCATAGCACCTGGCTGGCCGACGGCCACCACGTGCTGTGTGCCGACGAGGAGCTCGGCACGCCATCGATCCCCGAGCTTGTGGATGCTCGTGACCTGACCGGCGACGCGTACGAGACGCCATTCGTCGAGCACCGTCGGGAGGGCGTGCAGGGCGATGGGCGAAGGGAGCGAGCCGCGGCCGGAGAGGTCGAGCCGGTCGACTCGAAGGCGCGGGGCGCCATAGGCGACGCCGATCCGACCCTCGACGTGGACGCGCGCCCCGACCGTCGGCGCAACGCCGGAGGTGGGCAGCAGGAGCTCGACGGCGCCCGACGGATCCTGGACGACGATGCGGCGGCGCGTGGCGTCGAGCAGCGCGGCTGGCGTGGTCACGACGGCATCGATCGCGACCGCGCGGTCCGTGATGCGCAGCGCGCGAGCGATCGGGACGGTCGGGATGGCGGTGGCGCCGGGGGCTCCGGGTGCGAGGATCGGTGGGCCGGGGGACGCGGAGGCCGCGACGAGCGTGATGTCCGACGTGTCGCGGAGCCACAGGCGATACCCGTCGAGGGCGCCCGAGCGGGTCGCGCGCTGCCCCACGAACCCGACGACCCGATAGGTGGCCCCGAGCTTGAATGACCTGGCGGTGATCCGGCTCGAGGCGTCCGCGCTGACCTTGACCGCGGTCGCGCCGCCATCCCGTTCGAGGACGATCGTGACATCGCCGCCGGAGGTCGTCCGTGGCGTTGCTGCGAGGTGGCCGGTCAACGTCGCGAGACGACCCTCGAGCGCCTCGGTCAGGCCGGTCGCGGGCACCGCGATCGGCACCGGAAGGGTGGCGGCGGTGAGAACCCGGATCTCGCCCTTCGCCGGCCGGATCTCGAGCTGCCCGTAGGGTGCGGCCAGCCGTCCGCTGACCTCGAGCCTCATCCCCCGCGCGTAGGACTCGGCCACGGACGGCAGGCGGACCGCGATGCCACCCGTCGCATCGGCGATGCCAAGGAGTCCCGGGCTCCCCAGCCGACCGGCTTCTGCGATGACGACGCCCGAGGTGGACACCCAGACGCCAGGAGGCCGATTCCGGACGACATCGAGCGTGACCGCCTGGCCGGACGGCGACGCCGTCGGCGTCGGGGACGCCGTCGGTGGCGGGGTCGGGCTGGGCGTCGAGGTCGGCCTGGGGGTCGGGGTTTGTGAGGCAGTCGGGCCGGCCGTGGGCGTGGCGGTAGACGTGGCTGTGGCGGTGGCGGCGGGCGTCGCGGTGGGGGTCGGGGTCGGCATCGGCGTCGCCGTCGGCGTCGGGCTGGGCGGCGCGGACAGGTCTGCCTCGTCGGCCAGCGTGGCCTGGATCCGGTACCCGCCCGCGCCGGTGCCTGAACTGTCGCGCTGGCCAAGTGGCCCGCTGACCGTGGCGGTCATCCCGGCTTCGACCGACCGACCCGCCAGTGCCGCCGGGCCGATGACCGCGCGGATCGAGCCCGAGCCGTCGTCGATCGTCACGCCGAGCCCGTCGGCCAGCTGGTCCGGGGCGGCGACGACGGAGCCTGTGACCTTGACCCGCAGCCCCTCCAGGGCCTCGCCCGCCAGGCCCGACTGGACGTCCACGGCAGGCGGGATCATGCCTGGGCCGGCCAACGTCACGGATGTCTCGGAGATCCGAAGGGTTCGTTGCGAGTAGCGACTGCCAAGCACGCCCTCCACGGCGACGCTCGAGCCGGCGGGCCAGGAGCCGGTCACCGCTGCATCGAGATAGAGGGCGATCCCGCCCGAGGCGTCCTGGATGAAGCCGCCACGTCCCGACTCGAGCGCGCCGAGCGCTGTCGTCAGCACGCCGGCGATCGCGACGGTGGTGTCGTCCGCGAACCCTCGCGCTTCCGCGATCGGGCGCGGGGCCGGCGTCTGGGTCGGGCTCGGCGTCTGGGTCGGGCTCGGGGTCGGCGTCGGGCTCGGGGTCGGCGTCGCCGTCGCGGTGGGCGTCGGGGTCGGCGCCAGGGTCGGGGTCGCCGTGGGCGGGACGGTCGGGCTCGCCGTTGTGCTCGGGCTGGCCGTGAGGACCGGACTGGCCGTTGATGTCGGCACGGCGCTGGCGGTCGTGCTCGCGGTCGGCGTCGGCACGACGGTCGACGTCGGGATGGCGGATGCGGGCGGCTCGGGCGTGACCGTGGCCACCGGCCCGGACGTGGCAGTCGCCGGTGGCGTCGGAACAACAGTCGGCGACAGCGAGGGGGCCGGGGCGGGCACCGCTCCCGAACCGGATCCCTGGGGCGAGGGGGCGACCTGGACGAACCAGTCCGCGACGTTGTCGTTCGTGTCGATCCCGTTCCCGGCCGGGCCACCGGGGCCGCGCTCGAGACTGGATCTGGCGGGCGGCGCCGGAGCAGCGATCCCCTCAACGAACGCGTTCGTCGCGTCGCCCCAGCCGATGGAATCGATGACGGCCCCGCCCACGACCCGGATGGCGACCGCGCCACCCGTCGCCGCAAGACCGCCGGCGTACGTCTGATCTGCGGTGGTCGCGAAGATCCCGGCCGCATTGGCAAGGAGGACGCGTTTCCCGGGGTCGATCATCGTCGGGTTCGCCCACGTCGCCTTGCGCGTCACCGTCGACCCCGACGAGGTCGCATACACGACCTCGAGACCGGCCAGGTCGACCGCCGCCATGCCCTGGTTGGCGATCTCCACGAACTCATCCGAAGCCGACGCGCCGCCCGTCTGGACCTCCGTGACGAGGAGGGTCGAAGGCGGCCAGCCCACGGCTCCGGCGAGGATCCCGCCGCCAGCCGGGCGAGCCAGGACGATCGCCGTCAGGACGATGAGCGCGGGGAATCCCGCGTGCCGGGCACGATCCATCGGTGACCTCCCGGCGGGAAGGACGACTGACCGGCGGGAGGTGCAGTTGTAGCGCGGGGCACTGCACCCGGGCTTATCCCGGACTCACCGGCGTTGGACTACGATGCCTCCACCATCCCGACCCCTACCGCCAGGAGTGACCGTGGCCCGAGCCAAGAGGACCGAACGCGCTGAAGCGCGTCGCCGCTACCGAGCCGCCGCCGGGTTCGATCCCGCGACCGACGACCTCGAAGGCGATGAACCAGCGGTCGATCCGGCGCGTGGCAGCTCGAGCCGGTCGGCCTCAGGCTCCGCCGGCAGGTCGGCAACGACCGCGCCCGTGGGCCGGGTGGGGTTCATCGACGCCTTCAGGCAGTCGATCCGGCCCCTCCACGTCCGGCCGGACGTCGCCGCCCTGCCCTGGATCGCGGTCCACACGAAGGCCATCTGGGTCCCCGTGCTGATCACCCTGCTCAGCACGATCGTGACCGCCGCGACCGGCGCGACCGACATGGTGACCGGGCTGCTGTTCACCTACTTCGTGGTCTTCCCGGCCATCGGCGGCGTCTTCATCGCGGGCTTCCTGGCGCCACGGGCGAGCTGGCTGTGCGGGATGGTCGTCGGGCTCGTCTCGGCCTTCTGCTACGTCCTGCTGGGGCTGAGCGGCCGGCTGCCGGCCCCGTTCGCGGAGCAGTTCAACCTCAACACCACCGGGGCCGCCGTCTCGGCCTTCATCTACTCGCCGTTGATGGGCGCGTTCTTCGCGGCGGGAGCGGCCTGGTATCGCCGCTTCCTGGCGCTGTCCAGCCCGAACCGGAACCGTCGGGCGTCCCAGAACGCGAAGGTACGCCCGGGCGACGGCCGGACCCGCGGCCAGGGCAGCTCCCAGAAGGCCGGCGCCAAGCGCTGATCCGCGCGCTCTATCCGAGCCGGCGCATCCCGGCATGACCCAGCTGACGAACCCCGGCCGGCCGATCGGGCCCACCGGCCGCGTTGGCCACTTCGGGGAGCGGTCTGACCGAGCGGGCGATGACGTTGACGACCTCGCCCTCGCGCTGGAGCTCACCATCGACCAGCAGCAGGGCATGCCGTCGGACGACGCCACGGAGCCGAGCCCAGGTATCCGGCCAGAGCGTGACGTTGACCATCCCGGTCTCGTCCTCGAGGGCGAGGAAGACCGTGCCCTTGGCGGTCATCGGGTGCTGGCGAGTGACGACCAGCCCGCCGATCCGGACCGGACCGGACGGCATCGACGAGAGCGCGGCGTTGGTGACCGCGCCGAGTCGATCCAGCGCCGGTCGGAAGAGCGTCACGACCTGGCGTCGCGCATCGAGCCCGATCACCGCATAGGAATCGCCGATCCGCTCCGATTCGGTGATGGCGGGGAGTGCCGGGGCCTCGGTGGCGGGGAGACGCAGGTCCATCGGCCGCCC
>DASYJV010000003.1:0-2713 GCA_035996105.1 Candidatus Limnocylindrales bacterium
GCCGTCGAGAACGTGGAGTCGGTCCGCGGGGAACCGATAGAGCCGCAGGAGCCAGTAGCCGCGGATCGCCTGGCGGTTCTGCCCCACGTCGTCAAGGAAGACGATCCGATCGCCGTCACCGACGCGCCAGGCTCGAAGCAGGCGTTCGGTCTCCTCCCGCGACGGGATCAGCCATTCCCGTTCGGCGTCGCCGGTCTCGGGAGCGGTCCCCTTGAGGGCGAGCTCCTTGTGAAGGTCGCTGTACGCGGCGCCCGCGATATGGCGCTTGTTGTAGACCCGCCGATCGGGCGAGACATGGACGAGCCTGACCTCCGGGTCGGCGAGATGCTCGGAGAGCCATGCCGCCGAGACCAGCGGGCCGGGACCCTCGCCGTCCTTCGCCGGCTTGCCGGACTTGCCGGACTTGCCGGCGTTGCCAGGTTTGGCCGAGGGACGCGTGGTTGGCACGGGCCGATGCTAGCAGCCGGCCGCTTGCGGGACCGGCGGCCTACTCCAGGTAGTCCTTGAGCTTGCGGCTGCGGGACGGATGGCGCAGCTTGCGCAGCGCCTTCGCCTCGATCTGGCGGATCCGCTCGCGGGTGACGTTGAACTCCTTGCCGACCTCCTCGAGCGTGCGGGCGCGACCGTCCTCGAGACCGAACCGGAGCTGGAGGACGCGTCGCTCGCGACCCGTCAGCGAGTCCAGGACCGCCTCGACCTGCTCCTTGAGGAGCTGGTGGGAGGCCGCCTCGGCCGGCGCCAGCGCGCCGCGATCCTCGATGAAGTCGCCGAGGTGGGAATCCTCCTCCTCACCGATCGGCGTCTCGAGGGAGACCGGCTCCTGCGAGACCTTGATGATCTCGCGGACCTTCTCCGGCGTGACCTGGACCTCCTGGCCCTTGGACATCGCCTCGGCGATCTCCTCGACCGTCGGCTCACGACCCAGCTCCTGGAGCAGGCCGCGCGAGACCCGGATGAGGCGGTTGATCGTCTCGACCATGTGGACCGGGATGCGGATCGTCCGCGCCTGGTCCGCGATGGCCCGGGTGATGGCCTGCCGGATCCACCACGTGGCGTACGTCGAGAACTTGAAGCCCTTCTCGTAGTCGAACTTCTCGACCGCCCGGATGAGCCCGATGTTGCCCTCCTGGATCAGGTCCAGGAACGACATCCCTCGGCCGATGTACTTCTTGGCGATCGACACGACCAGCCGCAGGTTGGCCGAGGTGAGCTGCTCGCGCGCGTCGCGCCCGATGACCACGATCGTACCCTTGCGGTCGCGCAGCTTGGTGTTGAGCGGCACTTCCGGGTCGTAGCCCATCCGCTTGAGCAGATCCGCGTCGTTGCCGGCGATGATCCAGCGCTCGAGCGCCGGGAACGCGACATCCTCGCGGGTCCAATCCCAGATCGCCCGCAGCCCGATGTTGTCGCGCGAGTCGAGGTCCCCGTTGTGGACGGCAAGGAACGCCCAGTCGAGCAACGGCAGGAAGGTCTCCGCCGCGGGTGCCTCGTTGTACGTGTGGACCAGCTTCTTGGCTTCCTTGAGACGCTCCTTGGTCCCCTCCGACTGGGCGTCGCGCCCGGCCTTCACGAGGTGGAAGTCCGGCGATGGAGCCAACAGGTCGGCCACGCCCTTGTCGGAGATCGCGCGCTGGACGAGGTCGTGTGCCTCCTCGCCGAATGGCAGGCGGTGCTGGGTCTTGGTCGTGCGCGTCTTGCGCTCGGTGTCATGGAGCGTCCACTCATGGAGCGAGATGATCCCCTTCCAGGGCGCCTCGACCATCTGCTCACCGAGCTCGATGGCCTTGGCCAGGACGACCTCTTCCTCGGCGGTCAGCAGTGCGACCTTGCCGATCTCCTTGAGGTACATCCGGACCGGGTCGTCGATCCCGTTCATGTCGGCCGAGATCGCCTCGAGCTCCTCTGCGGACGGCTCCTCGACCTCCTTCGGGTCAAGCTTGGCGGGCGCGTCGGACGGGAGCTTGGCGACCGGATCGGTCACGCCGTCCTCGGCGACCACCACGATCCCGACGTCGGCGCCGTCTTCGGCCGCCTCCGGTCCGAGATCGAGGTCTTCGTCATCGTCGTCGTCGTCGTCCGCGACGGCGACGCCGGCCTTCGACCGCGACGGGCGCAGCCCGGCGAGCTTGGCCTCCTCGAGGTCGGCCTTGCCACGACGGGGCCGCGAAAGCACGGCTTCCACGAGTTGCTTATCCAGGGGATCGGCTGACATGGGTGTTTACCTCCGGTGGCTGGCGAGCAGCCGGGTCTGGTCTCGGCGCCGGTCCAGTGACAGGCGCGCTTCGTTGATCTGACGTCGTTCGAGCAGGAGCCGGTCGATCGACTCGCGATCGGCGGCGCGCTCGGCCTCCCCTTGGGCGGCCTCGTTGTAGTCGCTGCGTTCGCGCAGCTGGTCGTCCTCGAGCTCGAGCAGGAGGCGCGTGATCTCGTAGTCGAGGTGCGCCGGATCGAGCCCGCGCGCATCGGGACCGGGCTTGGCCACCAACGCCCGTGCAAGCGCAGCGGTCTCGTCGTCGAGGGCCAGGAGGAGGTCCTCCCATCGGAACGGCGGATGGACGCCCTCGTCGTTCGACGCTCGCTGGAAGACGATCGCCCGGAACAGTTCGCGTGCGACCGTGCTCGGCAGTTGATCGGGCCCGAGCTCGTTGACGACGCGCAGCTGCTCATCGGGGACCAGCAGGAGGAGCCGCAGCAGCTCCGACTCGACCGGCGT
>DASYJV010000004.1:0-2520 GCA_035996105.1 Candidatus Limnocylindrales bacterium
GCCGGGGGCGGGTCCGAGGACCTTCTGCCGTCGGGTGGTGCCTAGCCGCACCTGGCTCCCAAGTCAGGTTCGCCCCGTACCGACGGGCCATGGTCCGGCCCGGACGGTCGGGCCATCGTCCGGATCGAGGACTTCCATCCTCCGCCGAGCAATCGTCCAGGGCAAACCCGTCGTGAGGCGGGGACGCAAAGCCAGGGATCTTCCCGTCACGGAAGACCGCCCGGCTACCGAGAATCGGCGAGACCTCATCGACTCGAAGGAGTCCGACGTGAAGACGAACCTGGGTCGCTTCACCTGGGCGCTGATGCTGCTTGCATCGATGGCCCTGACCATTGGCGCCGGAATGCGCTGGCGCTGACTGATGACCCGCATCCTCAAGGCTCAGGCCTTCCGAGTCGTCATGGTCCTCTCCGCGCTTGCCAGCTCCGCTCTCGTCATCGAGGCCGGCCAGCGCTGGAAGTAACCAGGTCTTCCGGGATCTGACCACGAGACGGGACCGCCGGGCAGCCGGCGGTCTCCTGGTGTCCGGAGGACTCGCGTCGCTCCACCGGGCGTTCATGTCGGCTCCTCCGCCCGTCGGCGACCGCCGCGAGGGCGTCCATCGAAACAGTGGGGTGCGGGTGGTTGCACGATCACCAAGCGCCTCGTAGACTGCGCAAACCGCCCGGGTCGGCTGGGTGATGTTCTTGTGGAGACCACGTTGGGTCTGTTCGATCGCCGGAATCGCCGCCACGTCGCCATCGCTGTGACGAGCGACGGTCGGCGCGTCCAGGTTCCCCTGAACGGCCCCGGTCTCGAAGACGTATCGCTCCTCGGTCTTCTTCGCTCGCTCCTTGCCGGTCTTGATGGCCTTCTCGGCCTCCTCATTACCGGCTCCCGGCGGGAGAACGGAGGAACGCGGAGGGACGGGCGCTAGGCGCAACGGACCACCGAAGACCGAAGGGACCCTCGCCGGGTGGCGAGGGTTTTTTGTTGTCGCGAACCAGGTCAGGACGGGCAGGATGCCTTTCCGGCCACCAACAGCAGCACATCCATGAGGGCAGGCACGGATCGATGACGATGACGAAGGGGCAGGCAGGCGCACCGCCGAGTCCAGCCGACGCGCCGCCCGAACGGCGAACCCATATCCCCGGTGACGGAACGGCTCATGCTGCCGCCGTCGAGCGCGCCCGCCGCGCGATGCTCGACGACGCTCGGCCGCGCCATCGAACACGGATCGGCGCCGACGTGGTGTGCGAGGCGCTCCTGCTCCAGGGAGTCGACGTCTTCTTCAGCTATCCGGGCGGCGTGATCCTGCCTCTCTACGACGTCCTCGGCGACTACCCCGAGCTCCGCCACATCCTGGTCCGGCACGAGCAGGGCGGGGCCCACGCCGCCGACGGCTACGCCCGGGTCACCGGCGAGGTCGGCGTGTGCATGGGCACGTCGGGTCCGGGTGCGACCAACCTGGTGACGGGGATCGGGACCGCCCTCCTCGACTCGGTCCCGATGGTCGCGATCACGGGCAACGTCCCGGCGGCACTGATCGGCAAGGATGCGTTCCAGGAGATCGACATCAACGGCATCACGTTGCCGATGACCAAGCACAACTACCTCGTCCGCGACGCGAATGAGCTGCCACGCGTTCTCGCCGAGGCTTTCCACATCGCGCGGTCGGGCCGGCCGGGACCGGTCCATGTCGACATCACGAAGGACGCCCTCCAGCAGGAGACGAGCGCGCCGCACCCGACCCACGACGAGGTCGTCGCCGGTCTGCCGGGCTTCCGCCCGAACATGGACGCGAACGGGCGCCAGCTGAAGGTCGCCGCCGCGGAGATCGCCAAGGCGAAGCGACCCGTCATCCTCGCCGGTCACGGAGTCCTCCACGCCCAGGCCTGGGACGAGCTGGTGGCCTTCGCCGAGAAGGCCCAGATCCCGGTGGCCCATACCTTGCTCGGCATCGGGGCGATCGACGAGACCCACCCATTGAGCTACGGCTTCATGGGCATGCACGGCTGGAAGCACGTGAACCGCGCGATCCAGTCCGCCGATCTCCTGTTCGCGATCGGGATGCGCTTCGACGACCGCGTGACCGGCAACGTCCGGACCTATGCGCCGTACGCCCGGATCGTCCACGTCGACATCGACCCGGCGGAAATCGGCAAGAACGTCGCCGTCGAGGTGCCGATCGTCGGCGACGCGAAGCGCGTCCTGGCGGCGCTGCTGCCGATGGTGGCGACCGTCGCTCCCGAGGCGCGGCGCGAGTATCTCGATCAGCTCGCGGAATGGCGTCGCGAGTCCGAGGGCACGAGCTGGCACGGCTCGGGCGCCTGGCGCGACGGCCTGCTGTCGGCTGACTTCGTTGTCGCCCGCATCGGCGAGTTGACGGACCACGCCGGGACCTATGTCGCGGACGTGGGCCAGAACCAGATGTGGCTCGCCCGCTACGCGGGCTTTCGCCGGCCGAACACCCACGTCAGCTCCGGTGGGCTCGGGACGATGGGATACAGCGTGCCGGCCGCGATGGGCGCGGCGCTTGGC
>DASYJV010000005.1:0-6838 GCA_035996105.1 Candidatus Limnocylindrales bacterium
GTCCTTCTCGACCCGACCCGGCTCAACTCGCCGATGCACCAGTTCCGCCAGGAGATGACGGCCGGCTTCAAGTCGCTAGAGGAGCGCCTCGTCGCGATCGAGGCGGCTGCTGCCGCGCGGGGGGCCGAACGTGCGAAGTCGGCGGCCAAGGGCGGCGATTTCGAGGACCTGCTCGAGGCGATGCTGGCCGACCTCGCGCGTGGCGCGGGGGACCTCCTCGATCGGACCGGGACGGACGCCGGCGCCCTCATGCGCTCGAAGAAGGGCGATTTCGTGCTGACGCTCGATCGCCGGGTCGCACGCGGCTGCGACGTCAAGCTCGTCATCGAGGCGAAGGATCGCCCGATGTCGATGCGGGCCATGCGCGAGGAGCTCCGCGAGGCCAAGGAGAACCGCGGGGCGGCGGTCGCAGTGGTGGTCTTCACGCCCGCCCACGCCCCATCCGGGATCGCGCCGTTCACGCTGGTCGGTGACGACGTCTATTGCGTCATCGATCCGGACGACCCGGAGAGGGCCACGCTGGAGGCGGCCATCCGTCTCGGACGCCTACTGGCGCTCGCGTCGCTCGTCGAGCACGAGGTCGAGGTCGACGCGGCAGCCATCGCCGCGGCCCTGACCGCGATCCGCGAGCAGCTCGAGGTCGTTCGCTCACTCAAGGCCCAGCTGACCTCCATCACGACCGCGACCAAGGCCGTCTGGACCGGGCTGGACACCATGCGGTCGAACATCCTGACCCGCGTGACCGAGGCCGAGTCCGAGCTCCGGGCACCCGTCGGATAGGCCTATCCGTCCCCGGGACGGCCGTCGATTCCCGGGTGGGACCAAGGGGCGATGGGCAGACTCGAGGCAAGTGGCGCAGGATGCGTGACATGCACCGACGGATCGTGCCTCTGTGCCTCGCCGTGCTGATCGCCCTCCCGCTCGTCGCCCCGGTGGCAGCCGCGCAACCTTCGGCGGCCCCCTCGGACGCGCCGATCCCGACCCCCGCTCCGACCGTCGAGCCCACGGCCACCCCGGCCGTCGAGGCCTCGCCGACGCCCGATCCGACCGCTGCCGCGTCCCCGGCGCCGACCACGGATCCGGGCATCGCTCCCATCCCGGAACTCGTCCCCCCGGTCGCCCCGGTCGCCGGTGCGCCGAGCCCGCCAGCCGGAGGACTCGATGCCACCGGTCGCTACATCGTCATGCTCCGAAATGGGACGAACACCGCGGCAGCCGTCGCCAAGGCCGGCAAGCAGGACGGGGTCAAGGCCGATCGAAGCTTCACGCGCGCCTTTCGCGGGTACTCGGCGAAGCTCGACCGGGAGCAGCGCGCGGCGGTCCTCGCTGACCCGAATGTCCTGGCGGTCGTGCCCGACGAGGTCGTCACCGTGGCCCAGACGACGCCCACCGGTGTCTCGCGGATCGGTGGGCTGCTCAACCCGATCGCCCGGATCGACGGCGTGGACCAGCGGGTCGATGCGGACGTGGCCATCGTCGACACCGGGATCGCGCTGCACCCCGACCTGAACGTGGCGGGCGGTCACAACTGTTCGAGTGCGGATCCCAATGCCTGGTCAGACGACAACCACCACGGAACGCATGTCGCCGGGACCGTCGGCGCCCTCGATAACGGCTTCGGGGTCGTCGGCGTCGCCCCGGGCGTGCGCCTGTGGGCGGTCAAGATCCTCAACGCCAATGGCAGCGGGCTGCTCTCGTGGTACGTCTGCGGGCTCGACTGGATCCTCAACCAGCACGACGCGGCCGACCCGACGCGGCCGCTCATCGAAGCCGTGAACATGAGCGTGACCAAGGCCGGCACCGACGACCACAACTGCGGTCTGACCAACCACGACCCGCTTCACCTCGAGATCTGCCGGGTGGTCGCGGCAGGGATCACGGTCGTCGCCGCGGCCGCCAACGACCATCACAACGCGGCTCGCAACATCCCCGCGAGCTACGACGAGGTCATCACCGTCTCCGCGCTCGCCGATACCGACGGTCGATCCGGCGGCCTCGGTGGCAATGCGTGCTTCTCGTGGGGCGGGTACGACAAGGACGATACGTTCGCGGATTTCAGCAACTACGGGACCGACGTCGACATCATGGCCCCGGGCAAATGCATCATCTCGACCGTGCCGGGTCCGAGCTACGCGACGATCTCGGGGACGTCGATGGCCGCACCCGCCGTCACCGGCGCCGCCGCCCTCTACAAGTCGACCCGGCCGAACGCGACGCCGGCCCAGGTCCGCGAGGGTCTGCGCTACCTCGGCAACTACAACTGGAAGGTCGCCACCGACCCCGACCCGTATCACGAGCCGCTGCTCGACGTCTCGCGGCTCGGCGCGCTCGGGACCTTCACCCTCACGCCAGGTGCTGCGCCGCTCAACGTCGAGGGTGGCGGCGCGGTCACCATCCCGTTCTCGATCGTCCGGAGCGCGACCTTCTTCGAGCGTGTCCTGTTCTCGGTCACCTCGATGCCCGCCGGCTGGACCGTCGTGCGAGGCACGAACAACCTGTTCGGGTGGAGCAGCAACGCCGGCGCCCTCAGCGTGGTCATCCCGAGGAACGCTCCCCCGGGCGCCTACCAGATCGGTCTCCAGGGCACGAACCAGGGCCGGACCCAGACCACGAACCTGGCCGTCAACGTCGTCCAGGACAGCCCGACGGCGCAGGCACCCGTGACCTCCCCGATCGCCGGAGTCACGATGGGCGCATCAGCGCTCGCGGTCCGTGTCTCCTGGCCCGCGGCGACCGACCCGACCAGCGGCATCGGGGCGTACCAGGTCCAGGCCAGGATCGGCGCCGGCGCCTGGGGCGCGACCGTCGCGCGGACGGGAGCCCAGCTCAGCGCCGTCTATTCGCTCGCCTACGCCGCCAGCTACGGCTTCCGCGTCCGCGCGATGGACACCGCCGGGAATTGGAGCCCGTGGGTGGAGAGTGCTTCGCCGACGCGCGTCCAGCCGGTCGATGATCGGAGCACGTCGATCGGCCGCAGTGGGGTCTGGCTCAGAGCGCCGAATGGCACGGCGTGGCGACTCACCGAGACCGGATCGAGGACGCCCGGATCCGCGGTGTCGCTGTCGTTCTCGGGATGGGGCATCGCGGTCGTGGGTCCGACGAACAAGTACCGCGGTTGGGCCAGGCTGTCCATCGACGGGACCTACCTCGGCACCATCAACATGCGCTCGGCCAGGGCGACCAGTCGCCGACTCGTCTTCGCGCGCTACCTGACGCCGGGGCTGCACACCATCACGCTGCAGTCGATGGGCGCCGGGCGGTCCGGCTTCTTCGGTCTTGACGCCTTCGTCGTCCTGCAGTAACTGACCGTACGGTCAGCCGTTGCGCAGGTGCGCTATGGTGGCGTCCCCATACGAGGGTCTGCATGGCACGCGCGATGTGGAAGGGGGCCATCCAGTTCGGATTGGTCACCATCCCGGTCAAGCTCTATCTCGCGACCGAGTCCAAGGGCATCAGCTTCAACATGCTCCACAAGACGGACATGTCGCGCATCCAGATGAAGGTCTGGTGCCCCGTCGAGGACGAGCCGATCTCGCGCTCGGATACGGTCAAGGGCTTCGAATACGCCCCCGGCGAATACGTCGTCGTGACCGATGAGGACCTCGAGCGGGTCCCGCTCAAGACGGTCCGCTCCATCGAGATCGAGCAGTTCACCAAGGCCGAGCGCGACGATGCTGCGGTCCGCTTCGTCAAGAGCGCCTACTACCTCGAGCCGGACAAGATCGGGCGCAAGGCGTTCAACCTCCTGAAGTCGGTCCTCGCGGAGGACGGGCTGACCGCGATCTGCAAGGTCGTGATCAAGGATCGCGAAGCGCTCGCTGCCCTCGATCCGTTCGGCGAGACCATGTTGCTCACGACCCTCCATTGGCCCGACGAGATCCGCGCGACCAGCGAGCTCGATCTGGGCGACGAGACGTACGAGTTCAAGCCCGCCGAGCTCGCGATGGCCAAGCAGCTAGTGTCGGCGATGACCGCCGAGTTCGACCCGGCGCAGTACAAGGATGAGTACCGCGAGGCGCTCGAGGCCGTGATCATGGCCAAGGTCGAGGGCAAGGAGACCGTCGAGATCGAGAAGCCCGAGGAGGGTGGCAAGCTCATCGACCTGATGGCGGCCCTCGAGGCGTCGGTCAACGCGGCCAAGGCATCACGCGCGGCGAGCAGCGACAAGCCGGTCTCGGTCTCGGACGCGAAGGCGGCCAAGGCGCGTGGCAAGGCGGCCGCCGACAAGGCCCAGGCCAGGCAGGCCGCCGAAGCCGCCGACGCCGATGAAGCGCCCGCCAAACCGGCACGGAAGCGCAAGACCGCCTGACCACTGCCCGCTTTGCGCGGCAGGCCTGCGCTCGGCACACTCAACCCGATGCCGCTCGACGAATACCGCCGCAAACGCGACTTCGCCAGGACCCCTGAGCCGCCGCCGGACGATGCGACCGCCGCGGCCCGGGCGACGGCCCTGCGACGCGGCCGCTTCGTGGTCCAGCGCCACCGCGCCAGCCGGCTCCACTACGACTTCCGGCTCGAGATCGGTGGCGTCCTGGTTTCGTGGGCGGTACCCAAGGGTCCGACCCTCGATCCCGATGTCCGGCGGATGGCCGTCCACGTCGAGGACCACCCCATCGAGTACTTCGACTTCGAGGGCGTGATCCCGGCCAAGCAATACGGCGCGGGCGACGTGATCGTCTGGGACTGGGGCACCTGGGAGGCCGAGGCGCCGATCACCAACGCCCTCGAGGCGATCCGCGACGGCGAGCTCAAGTTCGTGCTGCACGGTCAAAAGTTGAACGGCCGCTTCACCATCGTCCGAACGAGCGGACGCAAGCGCAAGGGGGACGATCCAGCGGCGCGGGCCTTCGAGGACGACGAAGGCGACCAGTGGCTGCTCATCAAGAAACGCGACGAAGCGGCCGAGAAGGGCTGGGACGCCGAGGGGCACCCCCAGAGCGTCAAGACCGGCCGGACCAATGACGACGTGAAGGCCGACCGCGACGCGGTCTGGAACGGGCAGGCTCCGGCGGCGGAGGCGGGGATCGACCTGTCGGGCGCGGTCGAGGCGCGGATGCCGCCGTCGATCGAGCCGATGCTGGCGACGCTGGCCAGCACGCCCTTCAGCGACCCGGACTGGCTGTACGAGATCAAGTGGGACGGCTTTCGCGTGCAGGCCGTCGTCGATGGCGGCAAGGTCAAGACCTGGACCCGGGGCCTCAAGGATGCCGAGACCTATTTCCCCCGGCTGCTGGCGCCGGCCTCCTGGATCGAGGCGAAGCAGGCGATCGTCGATGGCGAGGTCGTGGCCATCGACGACGACGGACGACCCGATTTCTCGCTGCTCCAGACCAAGCTCGGCCAGGCGGGCGTCGGCGGTCTCGTCTACCAGGTCTTCGATCTGCTCTATCTCGATGGTCGGCTGCTGCTCAACGTCCCGCTGGAGGATCGCAAGCGTCTGCTGCGGAGCGTCCTCCGCGACCATCCGCGGGTTCGCTTCGCGGCCCACGTCGAGGGCGAGGGCGTGCCGTTCTACGAGGCGGCGAAGGCCAAGGGCCTCGAAGGCATCATCGCCAAGCTCCGGCGCAGCCAGTACGAACCCGGCAAGCGGACCAGCGCCTGGCTGAAGCTCAAGGTCCGGCCAGAGCAGGAACTGGTCGTCGCCGGCTGGACGCCAGGGCAGGGGAACGCGCGTGATCTCGGGGCGCTGGTCGCGGGGTATCACGAGGACGGCAAGCTGAAGTTCGCGGGCAAGGTCGGCGCGGGGTTCACCGCCGCGACCCGCAAGGAGCTCCTCGGCAAGCTCAAGGCGCTGGTCGTGGACCAGCCGCCGTTCGACGAGCCGCCGCCAAAGGACTACAAGGGTCGCTGGGGCGGCGACCTGAACGCCGTCACGTGGGTCAGGCCCGAGCTCGTGATGCGGGCGGAGCTCGGCGGCTGGACGCGCGACGGCGTCGTTCGCCAGGCTGCCTACAAGGGGCTCGAGCTCGGCCGGGATGCCAGGACCGTACGGCGCGAGACCGCGGTCACCACGACCAGCGCGGTCAAGGCCGCCGAGGCCGAGGCGCCGGCCGCTTCGGCGGGTTCGACCCACCGCGCCGCCGACAATGGTTCGGCGCCGAAGGACGTTGCCGAACCATCTCGTGGAAAGGGGGTCGCGGCGGTGAAGCCGAGGAAACGCAAGGCAGCGACCGCACCCGCGACGCCCACCACCGCCGACGTCCCCGTGGCGTGGCGCGCCACCGACGACGAGCTGGCTGCGCTCGACGCCCTGGGCAAGGAAGGCGTCTGGAGCGTGGGTGGCCACGACCTGAAGCTGACGAACCTCGACAAGTCGATCTTCCCGGCCGAGCCGCCCGTGACCAAACGCGAGCTCATCGGCTACTTCGCGCGCATCGCCCCGACGATGCTGCACCACCTGGCCGACCGCCCACTCAATCTCCACCGATTTCCCAACGGTGCGGGAGCGCCCGGGTTCTGGCAGAAGGACCTCCCCGAGACTTCCCCGTCGTGGCTGACCCGGTGGCACGAGACCGGCGTCGACGGACGCGAGGATCGCGAAGCCAATGACCACCTCATCGCCGATCGCGCCGCGACGCTCGCCTGGCTCGGGAACCAGGCGGCCTTCGAGATCCACGCCTGGACGGGCCGCCTACCCGACCCGTGGCGTCCGACCTTCGCCTATATCGACATCGATCCCGGCGAGAAGACGACCTGGCAGGAGACCCTCGTCCTGGCCAGGCTGTACCGGACGGCGCTCGGCCACCTCGGGGTCCGCGGCTACCCGAAGACGACCGGCCAGCGCGGCATCCAGATCTGGATCCCGATCGTCCCGAAGTACACCTTCGAGCAGACGAGC
>DASYJV010000006.1:0-4889 GCA_035996105.1 Candidatus Limnocylindrales bacterium
CGCGCATCCCGGCCCTTGGCCTCGGTCAACGCGAGGGTGGCGACCCCGACGATCCCCGGCACGACGAGGATACCGATTAGCATCAGGAGCCGGATGACGTTCTGCGGCACGAAGTTCTGGGGCGGCACCATCAACAGCAGGAACGCGCCGAGGTCCGGGATGATGAACCCGGCCACCATCACCATCCAGATGACCGACCCGAAGGTGATGCCGAGGAGGAGGATCTGGCGCGACGCCGGTACCCGTCCGAACAGGAGCGTGCTCGCCCAGCCGAGTGCCGTCATCAGGACCTTGCTGGTGAAGCGTGACCCGAAGGCGATGAGCGCGGCAAGGAATGCCATGCAAGCAGGATGGCGAAGACCGGATTTCGCCTGTACCCGTCGCTGTCGTCAGGGCGTTGCGTCGATGTCGCGGGCGGCGCTCACGTACCCTGGGCGGCTTCGGCCGCCTTCTCGTCCCGCTCGGTCGGGCCGTGGAGAAACCGGGTGACCACGACCGCGAGGCAGGCACCGACGGCCGGTCCGACCAAGTAGATCCACGCGTCGCCGAGCGTGCCCGTCACCAGCGCCGGCCCGAGCGACCGGGCGGGGTTCATCGAGGCTCCCTCGAGCGGGAGGGCGATCAGCCCACACAGGATGATCGTCGCGCCCACGGCCAGCGCGGCGTCGGGGCCGACGATCCGCGATCGGTCGGCG
This sequence comes from Candidatus Limnocylindrales bacterium, assembly GCA_035996105.1. Lineage (GTDB taxonomy): Bacteria > Chloroflexota > Limnocylindria > Limnocylindrales > CSP1-4 > SPCO01. The sequence continues at coordinate 696 of DASYJV010000006.1, forward strand.
GTCCCGAGGATGACCGTCACCAGGAGCCAGGTCAGGATCGCCTCGAGGACGACGGCAGTCTCGCCGGCGACGTGGGGGGTCGACAACCCCGCCCGCACCGCATCGCCGAAGAGGGCGCGCACGACGGCCGCCGCGAGGACCGCCCCGACCAGCTGCGCCGCCCAGTACCCGGCGAGCCAGCGGATCGGGACGAGCCGCTTGAGGCTGAAGGCCAGGGTCACGACCGGGTTGAGGTGCGCCCCGGACACATCCCCGATCGAATAGATGAGGGCCGCCACCATCAGCCCCGGAGCGACAGCGCGCGCCGCTGCGGAGATCTCGCCGCCGCTGACGACGGCCATCGCATCGCCTCCGACGGCCACGAATACCAGCGCGAACGTCCCGAAGGCCTCTGCGCCGAGGCGACGCGACCAGTGGGGCGCGGCGGCAGCTCGATCTCTCGCCATCGTCCGAGGATGTCGCGCCTGGCCTTGCGCCGGCGACCGGCGACCGCGACCCGGTCTTGCATCAGGCTGGCTGTGCGCGGCGCCATAAGCCCCGGGTGTCACGTGGCTGTCATCCCGGGTGGGTCGGCGACCGCGCGGGTGGTGCCCATCCCGCCGCACGCTGTCGGTCAAAGACCCGCTCCATGAGGCGCCCCGATGCCACAGAACGCCTGGTCCGACAAACGCGAGCGTCAGTACGAGCACATCAAGGACTCCTACGAGGACCGCGGGGTCGGCGCCGATGAGGCCGAGGAGCGGGCGGCCAGGACCGTGAACAAGGAGCGCGCCGAGCACGGCGAGACGAAGGCCCAGAAGGCTCGAAAGGGCCGCGGGTCGTGACCGCGTCGGGCTACGCGTCCTCCAGCGCGTCGCCCGCCAGGAGGGCCGCCATCTCCCGCGCGTTGGTCGTCCCGTAGTTGGCATAGCAGTTGTTCATCAGGACGTGGGTGTCCTTCGCCTCCGACGCCACGTGCCGGATCCGGGGTGCCCATTCCTCCAGCTCGTCGCGCGAATAGAGGTATCGGAAGCGTTCGGCCGGGGTGATCCCCTTGGCCTCCCAGGTCTCGCGGTTGCGGCCGTGGAAGCGGACGAGGGCGAGGTCTGACGTGACCGCCGTCACCGGTGGCACGCTGCTCTTGAAGCCCTGTGGCTCGTCGACCATGACGAATGCGATCTCGCGATCGCGCAGGAACCGCAGGGTCCGTTCCGCGTTCTTCTCGTTGAGCCAGGATGCATTGCGGAATTCGACCGCGGTGGCGAATCCGTCAAGTCGCTCGGCGGCATCCTCGATCGTCGCCCGGTTCTCCGATGAGGGGAAGAACCACCTCGGGAACTGGAGGAGGATGGAGCCGAGCTGACCGGCCGTGGCAAGCGGTTCGAGCCCTTCCCGAAATGCTTCCCAGACGCCGTCCAGCACCTCGGGCGGAAGGTCCTTGGCGTAGATCCTGGCCTTGCTCGCCACAGGTTCCGGGAGTGCCGTCCGGAGCGCCTTCGGAAGACGCCGGGTCTCCGTTCCCTGGCCGGTCATGAGCGCGTGTGCCTTGATGTCGAAGGTGAAGTCGGGTGGTGTCCGCTCGACCCAGAGCGTCGCGGTCGCCGCCGATGGCAGCGCGTAGTAGGTCGAATCGACCTCGACCAGGGGGAACGTGGCGGCGTAATGCTGGAGGCGTTCCTCGGCGCTGGTGGCATCGGCCGGGTAGAAGACGCCAGACGCAGTCATCGTCGGGTCGGTCCAGGAAGCGGTCCCGATCCTGATGTGCCCGCCACCCGGGACGCCGATCGGCGCGGCCGCGGCCGATTCCACGGCCTCCGCCCGACGGCGGGCGACCTCGGAGCCCGGATCGGCAGGGTCGGTCCCGGTCATGCGCCGCTCGTCGCGCGCCGTGGCCGGTGGTTCAGCCCGGCTCGGTCGGAGCGAGCAGGTCCACGGATCCCTGGGCGATCGCGCCGAAGCCGTGATAGCTCTCGGCGATGGTCTCGAGGTGCTCGACCGAGGACGATTCGACGAGATCCTCCAGGCCCGGCAGCCAGGAGGGCGTCTGCCAGTCGGGGCCCATGACCGCGACCATCGAGTCGAAATCGCGCCAGGTCGTCATCGCGACGAGCTCCAGCTGACCCTCGATCATCCGCCGGGCGATGACGAACGCCTCGAGGCCGTCGGGGTTCTCCGATGCACCGACCGAATCGCGCAACATGGCGAACGCTTCGGCCTCGTCGCCGCGCCGGATGCGACCTCGGCTGACCCTGACGATCAATGCCCCTCCTCCGCGCCCGGGGGCGATCAGCGATGCCACGCCGAGGCGCTGGTGAGCCCGGTGGGACTTGAACCCACGACCGAGAGATTAAGAGTCTCCTGCTCTGCCGCTGAGCTACGGGCCCGCGGGAATGATAGCGCAGCAACCTGCCGTGTCCGCAGGAGTAGCCTGTCGGCATGACCGAGGACCGCAGGCGCCCGGACGAACCGCCGCCCGCTCAGGGTGCGAAGCGAGCCGGGCGGCCGGGGGCCGACACCACGCCCGTACCGTCGGAGTCTGGCGAAGAAGGCGAACCCCACCACGAGCCGCGGGCCGTCGACAAGACGGACATGGACGCCGTCGGGGACGACGGCCAGGTCTTCGGGGGCTGATCGCCCCGCGGCGCAGGCTTACTTGCGCCGGTCGCCCTTGTTGCCCTGGCCGGGCTTCGACGTCTTGCTGGACTGGTGCCGCTGGTCGGCGGCCGAGCTCCGGCCGACATCGACCTGATCGCTCGTGAATCGACCGCGGTCGTCGCGCCGGATGTAGCGCTTGTCGGTGCCGGTGTCGAGCAGTTCGCGCTTCTTGGCAGGCATGTCCATCTCTGATGCGGGTTATGGCGTCGTGATCGTGGGATGGACCGGCTTGCCGTCGGTCGGTCCCGGTCCTCTGCGGCGTTTCACCCATGTGTCAGGGCGGCGCGGACGAAAACCGGGAGCTCGGGATGTGACGTACCTGCCTGTGCCGGACCTCCCGGCCTTGGCCCCCCGATCAGCTCGAGGTACCTCCCATGCGTTCCCGGATCCTGCTAGCCACCTGTGCGACCCTCCTGATCGTCGTGGTCTCGGCATGCAGTTCAGCCGCCTCCTCACCGGCAGGTGTCTCTCAACCCCCGGCATCGGCGGCGGCGGGGTCTGTCGCGCCCCCGTCCGCCGCGACCGGCTCCGGCAAGACCGTGGAGGCCAAGGCGGTCGGCTCGATCGGGACCGTCCTCGTCGCCGGCTCGAACGGGATGACCGTCTACCAGTTCTCGAAGGACGTGAAGGACAGCAAGACCAGTGCCTGCACCGGCTCGTGCATCACGAAGTGGCCCGCCCTGACCGTGGCCGCCGGCGGGACACCGACGGCCGGGACCGGCGCGACGGGGACGCTCGGGACGATCACCCGCGACGATGGCAGCCTCCAGGTGACCTACAACGGGCTGCCGCTCTACTTCTTCTCCGGGGACGCGGCCGTCGGCGACGCCAACGGTGTCTACGCCAACTGGACGGCCGTCAAGCCCTGACGAGCGGACCCGGCGGTGGGCCGGTCCCGGATGTACCCTGAGCGCGTCCTTTCATGGCCGGTCCTGTGAGACCGGCGCACCGGTCCGGTGAGGCCGGCAAAAGGAGGCATCGATGTCCGCGCACGCCCTGGCCCACCGAGCCCCCGAGGCCGGTGGGTTCGTCGTATCCAGGGTCCCGTGATCGCGGGATCTGCGCCACCGACGCCTCGTCGAAGCTCGGTCGTCGATCCCAGGATCGGCGATCACGGGCCTGCCTTGCTCGCGCTCGAGGACGGGACCGTCTTTCCAGGCGTGGCGTTCGGCGCCTCGGCGGCGGCCGGCGGCGACCTGGTCGTCAACACCAGCCAGACCGGCTACCAGGAGGTCTGCACCGACCCGTCGTATGCCGGTCAGGTCGTGGTCATGACCTACCCGCTCATCGGGAATTACGGGCGGCTGGCCGACGACGATCAGTCGATGCGTCCGTGGCTTCGCGGGCTCGTCGTCGCCAATGCCACCGCCGCGGTCCTCGACGATGCCCGCCAGTTGGCCGCGCTGCTGCGCGACCATGACATCCCGGCGATCGCCGGCGTCGACACCCGGGCGCTGGCGCGTCACCTGCGGGCGAACGGCTGTCTGCGCGGGATCGTCACCGCTCCCGGCGAGACGGACGAGACCGCGGCCGTCCTGGCCGCGCGCGCCGTGCCGCGCT
>DASYJV010000007.1:0-8665 GCA_035996105.1 Candidatus Limnocylindrales bacterium
GTCGTCCGATGGCATCCGGTCGATCCGTCCGGCGGCCAGCTCGGCTGCCACGAACGGCCGCAGACGATCGATCAGGTCGTCCGGCTCCAGCCGCCGGATCCACTGGCCGTTGAGCCATTCGAGCCGCTCACGATCGAAGACCGCGCCGCCCTTGTGGACGTCGGTCAGCTCGAAGCGCGCGGCGATCTCGTCGATCGAGAGGACTTCCTCCTCGGTCCCCGTGGCCCAACCAAGGAGTGCCAGGTAGTTGACGATCGCCTCGCGGACGAACCCCTCGGCGATGTAGTCGGCGATGGCGGTCTGGCTCTTGCGCTTGCTCATCTTCGTTCGGTCCGGGTTGAGGATGAGCGGCAGGTGGGCGAACTGCGGCTCCGGGTGATCGAGCGCACGGAAGAGCAGGATGTGCTTGGGCGTGTTGGACAGATGGTCCTCGCCCCGGATCACGTGACTGATCTGCATCGCGGCGTCGTCCACGACGACCGTGAAGTGGTAGAGCGGCGAGCCATCACCGCGGACGATGACGAAGTCGCCGCCGAGGTTCGCCACGTCGAACTCGACGTGGCCGCGGACGATGTCGTCGAACGCGACGAGGCCGGTCCCGACCCGGAAGCGGAGGGCGCCACGACGGCCTTCGGCTTCGCGCGCGGCGCGCTCGACTCCGGTCAGCGTGGCGCACCGGCCGACATAGCGCGGCGGCAGCCTGGCCGCCTCCTGGGTCTTGCGGTCGGCCTCGAGCTCGTCGGGCGTGCAGTAGCAGGGGTAGGCCATGTCCGCGGCCAGCAGCCGTTTGGCGGCCTCGGCGTACGAGGGAAGGCGGAGCATCTGTCGGTAGGGCGCGAAGGGGCCGCGTGCTGCCTCCCCCGCCACCTCTGGCCCCTCGTCCCAGTGGAGGCCCAGCCAGTGCAGGCCGTCGAGGATGTCCTTCTCGTAGGCGATCGAGCTGCGCGCCTGGTCGGTGTCCTCGAGACGCAGGATGAACGTGCCGCCCGTGCGGCGAGCGTAGAGGTAGTTGAAGAGCGCCGTGCGCGCCGTCCCGATATGGAGCGGGCCGGTCGGGCTCGGGGCGATCCTGACGCGCGGAACGGTCATCAGCGGGCGGCCGGCATGGGCACCCGGTGGAAGAGCGCCGGGTCCGCCTCGCCTGGCAGGACGCGGACCAGCCCGGCGGGTCGCAGGCCCAGGGTGGCGCGTCCGCGCGGGCCGTCGAGCGTCAGCGAATCGAGCGACTCGCTGCGGGCGAGGATCGTGATCGAGGCGCCGGGCGTCAGCGCGCGAGCCTCGAGATACGAGAGCAGACCGGCGTCCTCCTCGGCCTCCTCGGTGATCCGGTAGATGGTCGCCGGAGAGCCGGCTTCCATCTCGCTCAGCGGCACACCCGACGGCCGGCGTCGCGCCGTCTCGGCGTCGATCGGATTGCCGTGCGGGCACGTCTCGGGGTGGCCGAGCATCTCGTCGAGCCGTGCTTCCACCCGTGGCGAGATCGCCCCCTGGAGGCGCATCGCCTCATCGTCCGACTCCGCCCAGCCGAGGCCGATCACCGAGGTCAGCAGCCACTCCAGCAGCGCGTGTCGGCGAAAGATGGCGTCGGCCGCGGTCCGTCCCGCGGAGGTCAGGCGGAGATCGCGACCCTCGGCATGGGCGACCAGGCCGTCGGCGACGAGCCGGCGGAACATCTCGCTCGCCGCCTGCGTGGTGACACCGAGGTGACGCGCGATCTGGGCCGCGGTGACCCGGGCTGCATCGTCCGCGCCGACGAGCACCCGCAGCGCGAGCAGGTATTCCTGGGCAGCGGCCGACAGGTCCCGCTGATCGTGGCGTCGAGGCATGGGGTCAGGATACGGGACGCGCCCCCGAGCGGAGGGAGCCTGCCAGGCGGACCGCGGCGAACCCGAGACCGACGAGCCACGAGATGAGCAGGATCCCGCCGAGCGCGGTCCGGCGCGACGCATCGTCCGCCGCCCCGCCGGTCGCCGACAGGATGAGCGACGCCGAGACCGCGGCGACGCACAGGGCGAGGGCCGCCGTCGTGGCGACGGAGGCCGCGGTCGGCACGATCAGCAGGACGGCGAAGACCGCGACCTGGAGCCCGAGCAGGATCGGATCGGCGGCCCCGTTGCAGCTCGCGGCAAACCGTCCGCAGCCGGTCATCTCGCCGATCAGCCAGCTGAGGCCGAGCGCGATCGGGAGCCAGCCGATGATCGCGCGCACCAGGCGCCCGCGCGACCCACCGAACCGCTCGTCGGTGAGGGCGCGGGCGATGTCGGCGGCGGCACGACCGAGATCGGGCGGCGACGGGTCAGCCGTGGCAGCGAAGGATTCGGCGCGCCCCCGCTCGCGGGCCCTGCCTGGCGTGTCCGACGCACCCGCCGCACCGGGCCGGCTCGTCGGTTCAGCGGGACCGGCGGGACCGGCGGTCGAGTCCCACCACGAGGCCGTCGTGTGGGTCGGATCCGCGTCGCGGCCGGGATTCGCGGTGTCGGTCGCACCCGGCCCACCCGCCGCAGGGCCGCCGGTGGCAGCCCGGGCGCGCGCCGCCCGACGTGCTCGAGCCTGGTACTCCGGCCCATGCTTCCGGGGGTCCGCGTACTCCTTGGGGTTGAGGGTCCAGTACGTCCCGCTCGTCGTCCCGTACCAGCTCGCCCCGCCCCAGTCGGGCTCGAACGGTCCGCCATCGACCCCGTCATACGAGGTCGAGCCGAATGTCGCCTTATTGCCCGGGCCGCCCCGGCTCCCGCTCGCCGCTTCCCCGGTCGCTCCGTCGGCGCCGGCACGCGGCTCGGACTGGCGCGGACGGCCGGTGCGCCCGGCCATCCCCGGGCTCGCCGGCCCGCTCCGTGCCCGACCGCCATAGGCTCGCCGCGTCGCCTCGTGCTGGTCGGCGCCCGGTGGCCGCGCGGCATGCGGCTGCGGCTGGGGACGGCGCCGCTTGCCGGAGGCCAAGGCACCGCGGCTCAGCAACTCGTAGGCGGCCTGGATGGCGAGGAACCTCGGCAGCGCGGCAGGACCTGCCGAGTCCGGATGGTTCGCCTTGGCGAGGCGGCGATAGGCCAGCCTGACCTCGTCGAACGAGGCGCCGCGGGCGAGCCCGAGCGTCCGATAGGGATCGACGTCCTGTGCCATCGAGGTCGCTGTGCTCCCTCAGCCGGTGAGCTCGCCCACCGGCGCGAGCTCGAACTCGGCGATCGTCTCCGCGCCGATCCGCCCGTGGGGGTCGAGCACGGCCGGTCGGTGATACCGGGCGAGCTCGCGCAGGGCCGCACCGTCGACGACGCCGGCCTGGCGCAGCGCTTCGACCGTCACGGCCCACGTCGCCCGGTCATAGCCGTCGCCATCCTCGATCTTGATGGCGACCCCGGTGGCCCCCGCTCCGGTCGTCCCGCTTCGGGCCCCCGGCAGGATCGCGACGGCGCGCAGGGCTTCCATCCCGGCCTTGCTGACGACTCTGCCGGGGGTGGCCTTCATCAGCGAGGTATCGAGCCGGTCGTGGCGGCCGGCGACCATCTCGGGGTTGGCCAGCATCGCATCGCGGATGATGGTGAGCGAGCCAGCGAGCGCCGATCGCGGGTCATCGGCCGGGATGGCGCCGGGATCGGCCAGCATCGCGTAGGCGCGGGCGACCTCGCGCAGTCGGAACGCGTAGGTGTCGATGCCGCAGCCATCGATCGCGGTCTGGAGCTTGACCGGCGTCGTCCCGAAAGCCTGGGCGACGGCGGCCCGGAACGCGATCTGGGACGGGTGGCTCGGTCGCCAGTAGTCGGTCGGATCCCAGTCCCGAAGCCGCGACAGCAGCAGCGACACGGTGTGCTGTCCGGAGCACATGTGGCGGACCGGCCCGGCTTTCTCGCCGTCGCGTGCCAGGCGAGCCGCGGTCAGCGCGTCGAGCGGCGCACCCTCGGAGCCGCAGGCAAGCAGCGCCTGGCTGACGCCCGAGCGGCGATAGAGGCCCTGGAGCGTACGGACGTGGATGTCCTCGCCCGAGTGCGAGCTGGCCATGACCGCGAGCTCCTCCGGCTGGAGGTCGAAGGCCTTGATGCCACCCGCCTCGACGAGCGCCAGGAGGCCGAACGGCTTGACCGTCGAGCGGAGGGTGACGAGCCGGTCGGCGTCGCCGAGCTGACGGATGATCCGGCCGCCGGCATCGGTCTCGACGATATCGCCGCGGTGGACGCTCTCCTCGATCTCGTTCCGGAGATGTCGAGCGAGGATCGGCGCAACGACCCGGCTCCGCGGACCGGAACGCGGCGATGGACGGCCCGAGCGTGGGCGGGCAGGGACGGCTGGAGCGGGCACGATCGATGGGACTCCGAGTCAGGTTGCGTGAGCGCTGGAGGACGAGGATACCGCGAGGATTGCTAGGATGGTCGGCCTGAGGCCAGCCTCGTCGCCCGGAGGTCCCGACGCCCCGATGCCCACCCCGACCCTCCACGTCTCACGCCACCCGGCCGTCCTCCACAAGCTCGCGATCCTGCGCGACGAGAAGACCGAGCCGAAGAAGTTCCGCGAGGTGGTACGCGAGCTCTCGTGGCTGCTCGGCTACGAGGCCCTGGCCGATGTCGGGGTCAGGCCGCGCGAGATCCGGACGCCGCTGGAACCGATGGTGGCCCAAGAGCTCGGCGAGCGAGTCGGTTTCGTCCCGATCCTGCGGGCGGGTCTCGGGATGGTCGATGCGATGCTCGAGCTGATGCCCACCGCCCAGGTCTGGCACCTGGGGCTCTTCCGCGACGAACGGACGCTGCGACCGGTCGAGTACTACAACAAGCTGCCCGACTCCGCGACGGTGGACCTGTGCCTCATCCTCGACCCGATGCTGGCGACGGGCGGCTCGGCCACGGCCGCCATCGAGGTGCTCAAGAAGTGGGGCGCCGTCCGGATCAAGCTGGTCAATCTCATCGCCGCCCCCGAAGGCGTCGAGGCCGTCGCGACGGCACACCCGGATGTCGCGATCCACTGCGCAGCGCTGGACCGTTCGCTCAACGACAAGGGCTATATCCAGCCAGGGCTCGGCGACGCGGGCGACCGGCAGTTCGGGACGGGCAGCTCCGGGTAGACGACAACCGGGGCGCGATCGCTGATGCCGGGTTGACACGCCCGCTTGGCCATGTATAGTACCGACAGGTTATATAACCGCTAGGTGAAGCACATGGACCAAGCCGACCCCCTGAGCACGACCTTCGCGGCGCTTGCCGATCCGACGCGGCGGGCCATCCTGGCCCGGCTTGCGGACGGCGAGGCCTCGGTCAAGGACCTGTCGGCCCCGTTCGCCATGAGCCAGCCCGCGATCTCCAAGCACCTTCGGGTGCTCGAACGGGCGGGTCTCATCGAGCAGGGTCGACAGGCTCAATGGCGGCCACGACGGCTTCGGGCCGGGCCGCTTCGCGCCGTCGACCACTGGGTGAGCCAGTACCGCCGCCATTGGGAAGAGAGCTTCGAACGCCTGGACGAGTACCTGCGCGAGGTCCAGGGCCACGAACAAGCGCAGCAAAAGGAGCCCGATCATGGTCATGGAACGACTGCGGACTGAGACGACCAGCATCTACTCGGAAGGCACGGACCTCGTCTACGTGCGCACCTTCGACGCACCGCGCGACCTCGTCTGGAAGGCCTTCACGGATCCCGAGATCGTCCCGCGCTGGTGGGGACCCCACGGCACGACGACCAGGGTCGTCCAGATGGACGTCCGTCCCGGTGGCATCTGGCGGTTCGTCAGCAGCGCGCCGGATCGCGACGATGTGTCATTCCACGGCGAATACCTTGAGATCGAACCCCCCGAGCGGTTCACCTGGACGTTCCTCTTCGACGTCGAGGGTCTGGGCGAGCAGGGAGGCAAGGAGACGCACGCCTTCGAGGCCGTCGACGGGCAGACCAGGGTGACGGCCACCTCCCACTTCGGGTCGGTCGAGGAGATCGATGGCGCCATCGCGAGCGGGATGATCGCCGGTGCCGTCGAGACCTGGGATCGCCTCGCGGCGCTGCTCGCCGAGGGCTGAGCGGCCGCCGAGATCTAGCCGGGCATCCGCGTGTGGTGCCCGGCTTCTTTGTCGGTGACGACCGCTTGCGACCTGGCGAGCCGTGCCTGTGCGACGCGGCGCATGGCGCGGTCGACTTCGGGGACATCGATCATGAGCTCGCGGAGCGCAGCGGCGGGGAAGGCCAGGACGCGGGTCGGCTCGAGCGCCTCGACGGTCGCGGTCCGTCCGTAGCTGAAGTCCCGTCCCCAGTCGATGGCCGCGATCTCGCCAAGGTGGTCCCGTGGGCCCAGGACGTTCACCTCGTGGTCGCCCACCCGGACCGAGAGCCGGCCCTCCAGCACGACGTAGAACGTGCGCGCCAGCGCCCAGCGCTCGATGAGTCGCTCTCCTTGCCCCACCGCTTCCTGGTGCGCGGTGCCAAGGAACCGGCGGGCTGCTTCGTCGGTGACCGAGGCGAAACCCGGCACCGACCGGAGATCCGACGGCGTCACCTCGTGGGCGCCGAGCCGGTCGCTGGCGACGCCCGCCTGCCTGGCCGCCCGATCGATGCCCGTGTCTCGGGCCGGTGTCGGGGCCGGGGTTGCGGCCGGCAGCTGGATGGTCGCGACTCGCTCCAGCGCCACGGCGACGTCCTCGATGCCCGAGGTGTGGTTGAGGATGCACAGTCGGATCGCATACCGGCCGCCGATGACGGTCGACGTCAGCAGGACATCGCCGTCCGCGGCCAGGGCGACGACGATGGCCTCGTTCCGCCGATCGATCGCCTCCGCATCGTCGTCCGGTTCGCCCCGCCGTCGAAACGTCAGGATGCCGAGCGAGGCCGGTGTGATGAGCTCCAGGCGCTGATCGGCCTCGATGCGTCGCTGGGCATCGAGGGTCAGATCGATCGTTCGGTCGATGGCGTCGCGGAACGCATCCGATCCGAAGGTCTGGATCGCGAGCCAGACCTTGATCGCGCGACTGCCACGCGTCAGCTGCAGCCCGCGATCGGCGAAGTTGACGACGGGGGCGCTCGACCGCCGATCGTCGAGATATTCCGGGTGGAGCTCGAACGCTCGCTCGAGCGCGGGGCCATCGCGCACCAGGAGACAGCCGACCTCGAACGGCATCGCCAGCCACTTGTGTGGATCGAGCGTCACCGAATCGGCGAGCTCGAGACCGGAGAGCGCCTCACGACCGCGCTCGGTCAGGATCGCGAAGGCGCCATACGCGCCATCGACATGGAGCCACACGCCGCGTTCCCGGCAGATCCGCGCCAGGTCGACGAGCGGGTCGATCGCGCCGGTGCTCGTCGTTCCCGCGTTCGCGATGACCATGAACGGGATGCGGTCGGCCGCGATGTCGGCATCCATCGCGGCGGCGAGATCGGCGGGCCGAACGCGGAACTGGGCGTCGGTCGGAAGGACGCGGATCTGGTCGGGACGGAACCCGAGATGGCGAGCGGCGCGCGCGACCGATGAATGGGTCTGGTCGCTGGCGTAGGCCACGATCCGCGGCGACATCGGCCCGATGAGCGCCTCGCGCGCGCAGGCGATCGCCGTCATGTTGGCGGCCGAGCCGCCCGACACCAGCACGCCCTCGGCTTCGATCGGGTAGCCGATCCAGGTCCGGAACCAATCGAGGACGGTCAGTTCGAGCTGGCTCGGCCCGGCCGCCTCGCGCCACGCGCCGGCATCGATGTTGGTGGCCGCGGCGATCAGATCGCCCAGTGCCGCCGGCCAGGTCCCGGCCCCCGGGATATAGCCGAAGAACCGCGGGTGGTCGAAATGGCCGACGTACGGCAGGACATCGGTCTCGAGCCGGGTCAGTGCCTCCCCGAAATCACGCCCGAGCATCGGGGCGGGCTCGGCGATCCTCGCCGCCATCTCCTCGCGCGTCGCGGTCCGCAGGACCGGGCCGTCAGCCAGCCCGACGATCCGCGAGACGAGCATCTCGACCACCTGCTGGCCCATGCGCCGCATCTCGTCCGGATCGAGGGCCAGCGGATCGTCGGGGGAGTTCCCAGAGGCCTCCATGGGTACCTCGTGTGTTCTGGCGCCGCCTACGGAACGGGCCGGCCCTTCCGGGCCGGCCCGCGCAGCAAGCCGCTGACGACGGTCAGTTGCCGCCGGCCGTCACCACCACGTTGCCCTTGACGAAGTCGGCGCCCTTGGTGTCCTCGGTGATCGAACTGAGGGCCTTGGTCGCCAGGTCGGTGCGGTAGGCAGCGGTCGGCGGGTCGGCCTTGATGATGCCGGCGCCCTTGGCGACGCCGACGGTCTGGGTCCATGCAGCCGGATCGAGGATCCCGATGCCGTTGGGGGACGGCCAGACCAGCGGATTGATCTCGTTCATCATCCAGGCCTGGTGACCGGCACCGAGCGTGGAGCCCGCGTCGATCGTGTACTGGACGCAGTCCGCGGCGTGGGTCCGGCAATAGATCCAGCCCTGGAACGACGCCTTCAGGAACCGGGTGGCGATGTCCTCATTGCCGGCCTTGGCCAGCCACGAGGCCCGCGAGAAGATGGCGTCCTGGAGCATCGCGGTCCCGATGTCGTTGTAGTTGATGACGTTGAGGTCGGTCGGCTGGTTGAGCGCGCCCGTCTCGGGGTTCTTGGCCTCGAGGACCTGCGCGTATTCGTTGTAGATCATCGCCTCGGCGACATCGATCTGCTTCTGGAGCAGCAGGCTCATGTCGAACGGCTGGACGACCTTCG
>DASYJV010000008.1:0-2867 GCA_035996105.1 Candidatus Limnocylindrales bacterium
CCTGAGCACCAGTCGCCGGATCCGCGTGTGGTCCGGCGGCTCCATGTCGAGCATCCCCGCATCGTTCAGCTCGTGGAACGGGGCATGCCAGGCCGGCGGCTCAGGACGGCCCATCTCGGCGTGGGTCGACTGGTGGAGGTATGTCCGCCCCAGCCGACGGTCGCGCAGCAGCCGGTTGACATCGGCATGACGCGAGATGAGCCACTGCCCGGTCTCCGGGTTCCAGAGGACCGGATGGTCGTCGCGGAGCCGACGGTAGACGGGGTAGGGGTCGGCGATGAACGCGTGATCGACGGGATCGAAGCCGACGTCGCGTGGGGTGATCGAGGCAGCCGTCGCCCGCCCCCCGGCCCCGGCCCGGGCCGACCCGGCGCTCACGGGAACTGCCCGACGGCCTCGACCACCATCTCGATGAGGCGTGGCCGATCGATGGCGGTGCCGACCTCGGCATTGACCGGTCGCCCGGTCAGGCCCTCCGGGTCCGCCACGGTTCGGCCCCGGGTGTGGGTGCCATCCGTCTCGATGTCCATCCGGAGTGGCACGGAGGTGACCAGATCCGGCTGTGCGAGCCACGCCACCGCGACGGCGTCGTGGATCGGCGGCCCATCCCAGCCGTAGCGCTCGCGGTGGTGGATCGCGAAGAAGCGCATGAGGTCGGCGAAGACCCGGCCCGCCCGGGTCCCGAGGCCATCGAGACGAGCGATGTCGGCGGGCAGGACGAGTGCCTGGTGCGTGACGTCGAGGCCCGCCATCCGGATCGGGATCCCGGAGCCGAAGACGATCGCCGCCGCCTCCGGATCTGCCCAGATGTTGAACTCGGCCGAGGCTGTCGTGTTGCCCTCCCCGAGCGAACCGCCCATCAGGGAGATCGCCCCGATCCGGTCCCGGATGGCGGGTGCGGACCGGAGCAGCAACGCGAGGTTGGTCAGGGGCCCGGTCGCCACCAGCGTGATGGGCGTTTCGGTCTCGCGAAGGAGCCGCGTCATCAGCTCGAGGGCGCCGACCGACACGGGGCCGACAGCGGGCTCCGGGAGGTCCGCGCCGTCGAGACCGGAATCGCCGTGGAACTCGACCGGGACCCACGGATCGCGGCTGAGCGGCCGGTCCGCGCCGGCCGCGACCGGGATCTCCGTCCGGCCGAGCAGGGTCAGGACGCGGAGGGCGTTCCGGGTGGTCCGATCGAGCGGCGCGTTCCCGGCCACGGTCGTGAGGGCCAGGACGTCCAGCTCCCCCCGAGCGACCGCGAGGGCGATCGCGAGCGCGTCGTCATGCCCCGGGTCACAGTCGAGGATCATCGGGATGCTCGCCACGGCCCGAGGGTAGCGCACAGCACCCACGGTCGCTACGATGTGCGCCAGCGGTCGGCCGGGACGGTCGATCGTCCCCCGACCGAATCGATCCCTGGTCAGCAGACCGACACGGACGATCCGGTCTCGGACTTGGAGGAGGACAGATGCGCATCCGTAGCACTGGACTGGCCCTGCTTGCAGGACTGTCCATCTTTGTCGCGGCGTGTACTGGCACTGGCGCCAGCAGCGCGCCGTCGGCAGTCGCTTCATCCGCGGCCTCGTCGGCGGCCTCATCGGCACCGTCGACCGCGGGCGGGAGCCCCTCGGCGGGCGGCTCGACCGCACCGAAGTCGACGCTCAAGATCGGCGTCGTCACGGACGTCGGCACGGTCAATGACAAGAACTTCAACGAGTTCACCTTCGTCGGCGCCCAGCAGGGTGCGGCCGCCATCGGGGCCGATCCGCCCCCGGTCGTCGTCCCGACGTCGGCGTCCGACTACGCGCCGCTCATCCAGGCCTTCGTCGACCAGAAGTTCGACGTCATCGTCGCGACGGGCTTCAACCTCGTCCCGGCGACGGCCGCGGCCGCCAAGGCGAACCCCAACATCTGGTTCATCGGCGTCGACCATGCGCCCTGCATCAACGCCAAGGGCGACTACGACCCGACCTTCAAGGATTGCTCGGGTGACGTTGCCACCCTGCTCCCGAACTACATCGCGATCAACTACGCCGAGGACCAGGCCGGCTATCTCGCCGGGATCGTCGCGGCCTCCGCCACCAAGAGCAAGATCATCGGCGCCATCGGCGGCGTCTCTCTGTGCGGTCCGTGCGTTCGCTACATCCAGGGCTACGCCCTCGGCGCGAAGTCGGTCGATCCGACGATCAAGGTCAAGACGGCCTTCGTCTCGGCCAGCGATTTCAAGCTCGGGTTCGCGAACCAGGGCGCCGGCAAGACGTTCGGCGACCAGTTCATCAAGCAGAACGCCGGACTGGACGTGCTGTTCCAGGTCGCCGGTCTCACCGGCAACGGCGTCATCGACGCGGCCTGCGCGGCCAAGATCAACGCCATCGGCGTCGACGTCGACGAACACCAGTCCTACCCCGCGTCGACTGCGTGCATCATCACCAGCGCCGAGAAGCACCTCGCCGTCTCGGTCTCCAACTCGATCAAGGCGATCGCGGACAAGAGCGCCAAGGCCGGGTTGACCTTCTTCAATGCGACCAACGACGGGATCGGCGTCTCGCCCTTCTACGATGCGGCGAGCAAGCTCCCGGCCGATATCCAGACCAAGATCGACGCAGCGATCGCGGGCATGAAGGCCGGAACGGTCGTCACCTGCCCGCCGAAGCCAGAGTGCGGGAAGACCCCGGCGCCGAAGATCGGCGACTGACCCAGGCGACGCATCGAGCGGGTCGACCATCGGGGTCGGCCCGCTCGTCATATCCACCCTGTTCATGACGCCAGGCGACGCACCGATGACATCGGACCAAGGGGTTCGCGCTCCAGCGCTTGAGATGCGCGGCATCACCAAGCGCTATCCCGGTGCGGTCGCCAACGACGGCATCGATCTCGACGTT
>DASYJV010000009.1:0-2036 GCA_035996105.1 Candidatus Limnocylindrales bacterium
GACGTACCGGTCCGATCGGGCGACGAGAGCCAGCTCGCCAGAGGGCGACAGGCGAGCCCAGATCCGGCGGCGTGGCAGGTAGAACGTGATCGCCAATCCGAGGATCAGCGAGCCGAATGCGGTCCACACGATCCCCTGCCCCGGATCCTTCTTCGCGATGATCAGCGTGTAGTCCGAGAAGCGCCGCACACCGACCGAGAAGTCGAGCCCGGGCGGTACCGCCGCCTCGCCGGCCGCGACCGCGACCGCCGTCAGGTCCTGGATCTTCGGCGAGCCATCGCTCTCCTGGCCGACGACCCGGTATGGGAGGACGAGCATGACGCCGGTGCCATCCGACTGGCGCTGGAGCAGCAGCCGCAGGCCGATGTCCCGGCCCGGGACCGACAGCGTGCCATACGGGAGGCCGGCGGCCGTGTCGGTCAGCGGGACGGGGCCATCCCAGAGCGGCTTGCCCGCGGCATCGCTGACGAGAAGGTCGGGCGCCGGCCCGAACCCGTTCTGGTGGAACGTGTAGCCGCCGATCGCGAGCGGGTCGTTCACCCGGATCGTCTTGCGGGCGACCTCATTGCCGTCCTGGAACACGCCGAGGTCGGTCGTGAAGTCGGTGGCCCGCCCGGTTTCCAGGAACCCTGGAGCCAGGAACTTGTAGTTCTTGACGACGAGGAGCCCGGGAGTGCCGATCGGCTGGACCGTCAGCGAATCGCCCTCGGCGATCACCAATCCCTGCTCGTCGCCGAACCGCCAGGTCACCACCGCCGCG
This sequence comes from Candidatus Limnocylindrales bacterium, assembly GCA_035996105.1. Taxonomy (GTDB): domain Bacteria; phylum Chloroflexota; class Limnocylindria; order Limnocylindrales; family CSP1-4; genus SPCO01. The sequence continues at coordinate 761 of DASYJV010000009.1, forward strand.
ACCAGGAACAGGATCAGCCCGAGATGGCTGATCAGAGTGGCCATCTTCGTCCAGCGGTGCCGATCGCCATAGATGTAGCGGACCCCGTCGACCTCGGACTCGCGGACGACGAACCGCTGTCGCCGCAACGCCGCCCGGATCGCCGCGGCGTCCACGCCGGTCATCGCCGCCCGATCCGGTAGGTCCGGGTCGTAGAACTCCTTCGGCTGGGCGATCCGGATCTCCGACGACTGGCGCCACAGTCGCGGCGTCCGGTCAAGCGTGCAGACGATGATCGAGACGACCAGGAGGATCAGGCCGAGCGTGAACCAGGTCGACGAGAAGATGTGGAAGACCTGGAGGCGCTCCATCGAGGCGACGATGCCCGCTCCGAACACCGGGTCGTAGCGCGCGTGGAGATCGGCCATCGCGTTCGCATAGTCGCCGGCCGATCGGAACGCGAAGCTCGGCAGCTGCCGGATCGTCATGCCGATGACCGCGAGCAGCGACAGGGCGATGATCTGGGTGACCGCGAAGTTGACGGAGGTGAACAGCCGCAGGACCGCCCGCCCGAGTCGCTCGAAGACATCGGGCTGTCGCGGCCGGGCCGTCTCGGCCCAGGTCGTTGCGGGGCTTGCGATCGCGCGGTCCTCCCGGGTCAGGCGGGTGACGCGGTGGTCGGGATTTCGGCACGCGCCCCGCCGCGCGCGGCCGGCGCGGCTGCCCGGGCGGCGGCCAGGGCGTGTTCGAAGTCCGTGATCAGGTCCTCGACGTCCTCCAGGCCGACCGAGCAACGAAGGAGCCCCCCGGTGATCCCGGCCGCGGCAAGCGCGGCGTCGTCGAGCTGGCGGTGGGTCGTCGAGGGCGGGTGGCTGACGATCGAGAAGACGCTCCCCAGCGACGCGGTCCGGGCAGGAATCTCGAGACGATCGATGAATGCCGCGCCGCCCGCGCGGCCGCCGGCCAGCTCGAAGGCCAGCATGCCTCCGCCGAGTCCCAGCTCGCGGCTCGCCACCTCGTGCTGGGGATGGCTCGCGAGCGACGGATGCCAGACACGAGCGACGCCGTCCTGCCGCTCCAGCCAGGCCGCGAGGGTTGCCGCCGTGGCGGAGTGACGGTCCATCCGCAGCCCCAGCGTCGAGAGGCCGCGCATGGCGAGAAAGGCCGCGTGCGGATCGAGGCTCGCGCCCGTGTCGACCTGGAAGTCGCGGACGCGATGGATGAGACCGGCTGACCCCGCCACGACACCGGCCATGACGTCGCTGTGGCCCGACAGGTACTTGGTCGCCGACTCGAC
>DASYJV010000010.1:0-5811 GCA_035996105.1 Candidatus Limnocylindrales bacterium
GAGCCGGCCGGAGCAGCCGATCCCGCTGATGAAGACGATGTCCTCCTTCTTGTAACCGAAGTCGGGCATGACCTTCTGGGTCTGGGCGAGGATCGAGTAGTCGCCACAGCCGGGACACCAGCGGACCTCCTGGTCCGACACGAAGTCCTTGCGCGTGAGCGCGATGACCTGGGCGTTCTCGGGACTCAGCGGTGGCTGGGGCGGTGCGGCGTCATGTCCGTTGGTCTCGATGGTCATCTCACTTCTCCGCCAGGATCCGCTCGGCTTCGGTCACGATCTCCGCGATGCGGAACGGCTTGCCGCGGACCCGGTCGTAGCCGATGGCATCGATCAGGTACCTGGCGCGGATCAGCATCAGCAGCTGGCCCAGGTTCACCTCGGGGATGAGGACCCGGCGATAGCTGCGCAGGACCTCTTCCGTGTTGGCCGGGAACGGGTTGAGGTGGCGCATATGAGCGTGGGCCACCGACTGGCCATCCGCCCGGAGGCGCTCGACCGCGGACCGGATGGCGCCGTACGTGGAGCCCCAGCCGAGGATCAGCAAGTCGCCGCTGTCCGGCCCGAAGACCTCGAGCGGGGGGATGTCCCTGGCGATGCCCGCGACCTTCGCGGCGCGCAGGGTCTGCATCCGGTGGTGGTTGTCGGGGTCGTAGCTGACGTTGCCGGTGATGTCGGCCTTCTCGAGGCCGCCGATGCGGTGCTCGAGCCCCGCCGTGCCAGGCACGGCCCATGGCCGCGCCAGCGTGTCGGGATCGCGCAGGTACGGCTGGAACGGCCCCTCCCCCCTGGCAGCGTTGGGGACGCCGATCCCTGGCAGGTCGGCGACTGCCGGGATCTTCCACGGCTCCGAGCCGGTCGCGAGGAAGGCATCGGAGAGGTACACGACCGGCGTCATGTACTTGAGGGCGATCCGGACGGCCTCGATCGCGAGGTCGAAGCACTCACCGGGGGTCGCCGGCGCGACGATCGGGATGGGCGAGTCCGAGTTGCGCCCGAACATCACCTGGAGCAGGTCCGCCTGCTCGTTCTTGGTCGGCATCCCGGTCGACGGACCGGCGCGCTGGACATCGATGACGACGAGCGGGAGCTCGACCATGACCGCAAGCCCCATCGCCTCGGTCTTGAGCGCGATGCCGGGCCCCGATGATGCCGTCAGGGCGAGCGCCCCGCCGTAGGACGCGCCGATGGCGGCGCCGATGGCCGCGATCTCGTCCTCGGCCTGGAAGGTCTTGACCCCGAACGTCTTGTAGCCCGAGAGCTGGTGGAGGATGTCCGACGCCGGCGTGATCGGGTAGCTGCCGTAGAAGAGCTGGCGATCGGCCAGCCGCGACGCGACCAGGAAGCCCAGCGCCGTCGCCTCATTGCCGGTGATGTTCCGGTAGACGCCGGGGTCCAGCTTCGCGGGCCGGACCCGGTAATGCGTGTGGAACGCCTCGGTCGTCTCGCCGAACGCGTACCCGGCCTTGAGCGCGCGCTTGTTCGCCTCGGCGACGACCGGCCGGGCCCCGAACTTCTGGTCGATCCAGGCGATCGTCCCTTCCTGGCTTCGCTCGTAGAGCCAGAACATCAGCCCGAGCGCGAAGAAGTTCTTGGTCAGGTCCATCTGCTTCGAGGTCATCTCGAGACCCTGGAGCGAGGCCGTGTTGAGGGTCGAGATCGGCACCTCGAAGACGGTGAACGCCTTGAGCGAGCCGTCGGTCAGCGGGTTGCTCGTGTAGGCCGCCTTGTTGAGGTTCTGCTGGGTGAAGGCATCGCTGTTGACGATCAGCGCGCCACCCGCCGGCAGGTCGCCGATGTTCGTCTTGAGCGCGGCCGGGTTCATCGCCACGAGCACATCGGGCTGGTCGCCCGGCGTGTGGATCTCCGACGACGAGAAGCTGATCTGGAACCCCGAGACACCGGGCAGGGAGCCGGCCGGTGCCCGGATCTCGGCCGGGAAGTCCGGCAGGGTGCTGATGTCGTTGCCGAAGACGGCAGCCGTGCGCGTGAACTGGGTCCCCGTCAGCTGCATCCCGTCGCCCGAATCGCCCGCGAACCGGATCGTGACCCGCTCGAGCTCCTGGACGTCGGGCTCGAGCTCCTTGGTGAGCGTCACGCGCCTTCAGGCGCCTTCATGCGCTGATGCGGTCGGGGCGGCAGGTTGAGCAGCTCCTCGGGGAACGACTCCGCCAGGTACTTGATGATGTCCGACTGACGGACGACCCCCACGAGGCGGCGCTCCTCGTCGATCATCGGCACATTGCGATACCGGCCGGTCTCCATCAGCACGATCGCGTCGCGGATCGTGTCGTCGAGATCGAGCGTCTTTGGTTCGGTCGTCATCAGGTTCTCGACGGGCTGTCGCAGATCGACCGTGCCGCCGATGATCCGGGCGAAGATGTCGCGTTCGGTCAGGACCCCGGTCAATCGGCCCTTGGCGTCGCACACGAAGACCGAATCGCCGGTCCCCGTCCGCTGGATCGCGCGGACGCACTCGGCGAGCGACGTCCCCGGCGGAACGGTCACCGGCTGTCGTCGGCTGAGCACGCGCAGACGCTCCTCGGTGATCGAGGGGACGCGGCGTGCGACAGCGGCTTCGCTGAGGTCGGTCACTGGCCAAGTGTACGGCGTGTCGCCCGATGGGAGGCCGACGGCCTCGACCTGCGATGATGCACCGACCCGCGTGACCACGAGGCGGCGGGAAGGGAGGCTCCACGCGATGGATCGCCGGCGCGCGACCGGGACCGCGCTCGTCCTTGTCGCGGCCGTCGGGTTCGGCTCGGCATCGATCCTGGCGCGCCCCGTCTACGACACGGGGATGGGCTGGCTGAGCCTCGTGACGTGGCGGTTCCTGATCGGCGCCGCGCTGGCCTGGACGTGGGTCGCTCTCTCGCCGACCCGACGGCGCTCGCTCCGCCAGCTCGGCCGCCGACAGCTCGCGGTGACCATCGCGCTGGGCGTGCTCTTCACGGGCAATGCCGGGACCTATTACGCGGCCCTCGAGACGGTCCCGGTGGCGCTCGCCGGGGTCATCGTCTACACCTACCCGGTCATCGTCGCGGTGCTCTCGATCCGGTTCGCGACGCGTCTCCCCGGCCGTCGGCCCTGGATCGCGCTCCTGCTCGCGCTCGCCGGGATCATCCTCGCGCTCGGGGGTCTCGACGTCGCTGGAGCCCCGCCGATCGCGGGGATCGCCCTGGTGATGCTCTCGTCGGTGATCTATTCGGTCTGGATCATCCTGTCTGCCAGGCTCTCCGGCGAGCGGCCGGACCGGCTGGGCGCGGAAGCGGATCGACCCGACACGACGGCGACGACGATCGCCGTGATGATCACCTCGACGGCCGTCGTCTACACCGTGATGTCCCTCGCGACGGGTCGATCGATCGACCCACGGGACGTCCCGGCCGGAGCCTGGCCGGGTCTGATCGGGATCGGCTTCCTGGCGTCGTTCCTCGCCATCCAGGCGTTCTACGCTGGCGCGCGCCGGATCGGCGCTGCACAGGCGGCACTCCTCAGCACGGTCGAGCCCGCGACGATCGTCGCCCTGGCCTGGCTTGTCCTGGGTCAGCGCCTCCAGCCGATCCAGCTCGTCGGCGCGACGCTGATCATGATCAGCGTCGTCGTGGCGCAGACCTCGCCGCGGCCGCGTGGGGCACCGGAACCGGCGATGCCGCTCGATGCCCAGGCACCGGGCGAGGACCGGCCGGCGACGGGCTGAGGCTGCGCCGCCCGGGCCGGCGGGTCAGTCTCGCGCGCCGGCGAGGACCGCTCGCGCTCCATCGATGATGAAGGCACCGTCGGAGCCGAGGCCGATGAACCGGAAGCCAAGCTCGCGGTGGCGCGACAGGGCCTTCGCGTCGCGCAACAGGATCCCCGCCGCCTTGCCAGCCGCCTCGGCGGTGGTGGCGACGTGGCGGAGCGCGTCCAGGTAGACCGGATCGTCGAACCGGCCGGGGACCCCGAGGCTGTGCGACAGATCGGTCGGCCCGACGAACAGGACGTCGACGCCGTCGATCGCGGCGATCTCCGCCGCATGCCGGACGGCGCTCGGCGATTCGATCTGGATGATCCCGAGGATCCGGCCGTTGATGGCCTGGATGTCCGTATGGCCAAGTGCTCCGAGCCCCGCGCCGCGCGTCGAGAGCGCGAGCCCCCGCGTGCCGTCCGGTGGGTAGCGCATCCAGGCGACGGCCTCGCGGGCCTGCTCGGGGAGGTCGATGCGCGGGACCATGATCCCGTGGGCACCGAGGTCGAGGGCACGACCGATGCGGAGTCGCTCACCCGATTGCGGCCTCACCAGCGCCGCGGTCGAGGTCGCCCCGACGGCGTGGAGGTTCGCGAGGAGGTCGGATTCGGTTCCCGCCCCGTGCTCGAGGTCGATGAGCAGCCAGTCGAAGCCGGCGCGCGCGATGAGCTCCGTGGCGACCGGGGAGCCAAGCCCGGCGAAGGTCCCGAGCAAAGTCTCGCCCGACCGGAGCCGGGTATGCAGGTCGACGAAGCCGGGGACTGGCGGAGGTGCGGTCGGGTCGGTCATGTGGACATCATGCCGGGTCGCGGGCGACTACGGGCCGTTCACCAACCCGGACGTGTCGACGACCTGGAGGTCTTGACCGGTCACCACGTCCAGCTCATGCAGGACGGTGTCGTCAAACCGCGGATCGCTGGCACCCGAGACGTACCAGGGCGAGCCGTTGTCGGCGAGGATCATCCCGTACCGCTTGAGCGCATCGGCGATGACCTTCGCCTGTGGCGAGAACCGGCTCGTGTCGTAGTCCGCTCGAAGCCGAACACGCAGACCCATCGGCGGCAGCGCGGCCGATGCCGAGGCGCCGGCCTGATGCCGGGCCGGGTACAGGTAGCTGGTCCGGGTCTGGTTCGTGGTGAAGCGGAGAGCGTGATCGATCGTGCCGGCCGCGACTTCGTCGTACCGGACGAGCCCCGGAAGGATCGGCAGACCGGCGGCGTCGGCGCTGGTCCAGCCGAGGGGACGGAGGGCGTTCGAGCGCAGGTCCCAGGTCGCGCCACTGCCCGCTGCCCACGCCCCACCGACCTGGCGAGCGTCGAACAGCTCGAACAACTGGCAGGCGTCCTTGTCGACGAGGAGGACGTGGTGGTCCGAGCCACCCTCGATGAGCGGGGCGGCCGGGATCGGGTAGCCGATCTGGTCGGACTCGTCGGCGTAGTCGAAGGCGACCGTCGACCTCGGCGTCCCGCTCGTGACGACCTGGTACGGGATCCCGTACCCGGCATACGACCCGAAGTCCATGTGCAGACCGCGGGTGAGCCCGATCGTCGAGATCATGGTGGCCGAGTCCGCCGCGATCGCCCGGGTGTCGACCGGGGTGTTCCAGACGTTGGTGGCGGGAAAGACCGGGCAGCCGGGCGCTCCAGGGAGCGTGGGTGTGCCACCCGCGCCGCCTCCGGGTAGGGGCGTCGGCGTCGGGGTGGGGGCGACCGGCGCTGGATGGCTCGAGGGCTTGCGTGGATCGGTCCCGGCCCTTATCTCGGCGATGTCCGACCATCCGTCCCGATCGGTGTCGGCGAGCCGGGGGTTCGTCGCGAATCGCTGTTCGAGGGCATTCGAGAGGCCGTCGTGGTCGGCGTCCTCGCGGCCGTCGGCGATCCCGTTGCCGTTGGTGTCGGCGCGACGCGGGTTGGTCCCGGCCAGGAATTCGAACGCCGTGCGCAGGCCATCGCGATCGGGATCCTCGCGACCATCCCGGATGCCATTGTGGTTGGTGTCGGCGCGGCGCGGGTTCGTCCCGACCAGGTATTCCTGCCGATTGGTCAGTCCATCGCGATCGGGGTCCTCGCGACCATCGGCGACGCCGT
>DASYJV010000011.1:0-8747 GCA_035996105.1 Candidatus Limnocylindrales bacterium
CGACCCGTCCACCGGCGATCGCACCGGACCCGGCGGTCAGCCCACAGCCGGTGGCCGAGACCAGCGGCGTCCGCCGCGCCGTCGTCGCCGCGATGATCTCCGGCCTCCTCCTCGTCGGCGGTGGGGTGGCCATCGTCTCCGCGGCGAGTCCCGCCCCGTCCACCGCACCGGGCGCGACGGCCCCATCCAGTGGCGGGACCTCGACCACGCCCCAGGCACCGGCGAGGGTCGGCTGCCATAACGGCGGCTCGTCCGGGACACCGGGCACCACCCCGACCACGCCAAGCACCGCGCCGTCCACCGCGCCGAGCACACCGGCGCAGTAGCTCGACTCGCACGCGTCCCAGCGGTCCGCTTCGGCGGGCCGCCTGGGGGCGGCGGGCGCCGGAGGCTAGTGCCGGCGAAGGTGGCGGGTCAGCGCCTCGGCCAGCCGTTCGTAGTCCGCCGGCTCGTTGTAACGCTGGGCGGAGATGCGGATCAGGATGCGGGCCGTGGCTCCGTCGGCCTGTGCCGCCGGGACCGGCCACGGGCCGATCGGAACCTGGATCCGGTCCTCTGCCTCGAGCGCGGCCGCGAGGGCTGAACCGGCGGCTTCGTCCTCGACGCCAGGCAACGGCAGTGCCGCCATCGACCCCAGCATCGGGTCGGGCGCGGGAACCTCGACGCCGAGCTCGCGGGCCAGCCATTCACGTCCCCAGAGTGCGAGCTCGTGGTTGGCCGCCATGATGCCCGGCCATCCTTCGCCGTCGGGCGCCGCGACCCGAGCCATCCAGTCGATCGCCGCGGGGAGCGTCAGGTAGCCGGTGGGATCGGCCGTCCCGACCCAGTCGAATTCGCGGCGGAACCGCGACCGGCCATCGAGCGGCGCGTTGGCGCCGTGCGAGACGACGAGCGGGTGGATCCGATCTCGACGGTCCTCTCGGACCCAGAGCATCGCCGTCCCCTTGGGTCCGCACAGCCACTTGTGGCCATTGCCCGTCCAATAGGCGGCGCCAAGCGCGTCCAGATCCAGCGGGACCATCCCCGGCGCGTGCGCCCCGTCGACGACCGTGTCGATGCCAAGCCGATCAAGCTCCGCCACGATCTCGGCGACGGGCAGGACGATGCCGGTCGGGCTCGTGATCTGACTGACCAGCACCAGCCGGGTCCGGTCGGTCACGGAGGCAAGGATCGCGTCGATGGCCTGGGCTCCCGACAGGATCGGGAAGGGGATCGGCGCGATGACCAGCCGGGCACCGTCGCGGGCGGCGACGGCTCGCAGCGCGTTGATGGTGGCGTTGTACTCGTGGTCATCGGTCAGCAGCTCGTCGCCCGGCCGGAACCGCAGCGACTGCACGACCGTGTTCACCCCGGTCGTCGCGTTGGGGACGAAGGCGAGGCCAGCCGGGTCGGCTCCCAGGAAGCCAGCCACGGCCGAGCGCGCCTCGTCCAGGAGCCCGGGCAGGTCGTGGGTGAGGAAGCGGACCGGTTCGGCCTCGAGCCGGTCGCGCCAGCCCCGTTGGACCTCCAGGACCGGTTCGGGGCAGGCGCCGTACGACCCATGGTTGAGGAACGTCACCGCGGGATCGAGCCGCCAGCCGAAATCGGGCTTCATCAGACCGTCACGTCCGGGTCGTGAGCGTGTCGCCCGCCCGCGCGACGATCGTCGGCCCGCCCCGATCCGGCTGCCAATGGACCTCGCCCGGGCCGACGGCACGCCAGGCGATCGGGCCGGTGGCCGGTGCCACCTCCTCGGTGATCACCCCGGTCCGCTCCGCCAGACCAAGCGCTCCGAGCGCGGGCGGCGCCATCGCCCCGAAGCGCTCGAGCGCCGCTTCCCACCGGCCGCCGTCCGCGTGTGGCACGACGACCAGGCCGGGGACGAGGGCCAGACCCGGCACGCCGCCACGCGACGTCCAGGTCCACGGCGCGAGCGCCATCGCACCGGCACTCGCGCCGGCCAACACGGCCCCGCGCTCGCGGGCACGCTCGATCGCCCGCCAGGCCGCGCTGCCGCGCAGGATGCGCGGGATGAGATCCGGGTCGCCGCCCGGCAGGTGGATGAGATCGGCGGACTCTAGGCGCGCGGCCAGGGCGGCGTCCGCCGCGGTCGGTGCGTCCACCACGAGCACCGCTTCGGCCTCGACCTCGAGCCCAGCAGCCCGGGCCACGGATTCGACGGCGGCCACGCCGTGGGCGGCCGCCAGGTCGGGCCGCTGGCGCGCGGCGGCGGTCGGGACGATCGCGACCCCGATCGGCCGCGCCCCGCCCACTCGTTGGGCGGCAAGGGTCAGGATCCCGGTCAGAAAGGGCTGATCGCCGGCCTGGAACTCGCCGCCACCATGGAGCGCGACGGGGCCGCTCACGGCGGGCCGGTCGGTCCGTCCGGTCCCGGCGGCGTGACGTTCTTGATCGGGGGCCGCGGCAGATCGCCGCTGCCCGGGCCGCCCCGGCCCCCCGCGCCGTCGGTCCCGCCGGTGCCGCCCCGACGGGCCGGCCGCCCTCGGCCGCGGCCGAACTGGACCACGCGCGCGATCCGCCCCGGTGCGACCACGAACGGCGCGATGTAGGCGATCAGCAGGATCGGGACGAGGAACCTGAGCATCACCGGACGGAATGCGAGCAGGAACCCGAGGGCCCACAGCCCGGCCGCATAGGTGCCGATGAACCGGCTCGAGAGCCCGGCCAGCTGGAGTCGCCGGGCCGGGATCAGCACGAGGAACCCCAGCAGGAGCGCCACCGCCAGCAGCGCCGGCGCGGGCAGGACCATGGGTCAGCGACTCATCGAGCGGTAGCGCCGGATCCCGAGCGGCGCAAAGATCGCGAGGATGACGACGACCCAGATGAGCGTGACGAGGACCGGGTCGGTCGATGCCAGGCTCTTGCCAGGGAATGGATCGGGGTTGCCCCACAGCCGCCGAAGACTGGAGGTCAGGGTGCTGGTGGGGTTCCACTCGGCGAACGGTTGCAGCCAGTCAGGCATCGACTGGAGTGGGACGAAGACGTTCGAGACGAACGTGATCGGGAAGATGACCGTGAACGAGACCTGCTGGGCGACCTCGACGGTCGGCACCGATAGACCCAGCCAGACGCCGATCCAGGCCATCGCGAAGGCGAACAGGAGCAGCAGCGCGACGCCCTCCACCAACGCGACGAACCCGGTATGGATCGTCCAGCCGACAGCCAGCCCGCTCACCATCAGAACGACCAGGATGCCGGCGTTGTAGACCACGTCGGCCGACGTCCGCCCGGTCAGGACGGCCGAGCGAGCCATCGGTAACGACCGGAAGCGGTCGATGATGCCCTTGTTGATGTCGTCGCACATCCCGACCGCGGTGGTCGCCGCGGCGAAGACGATCGTCTGGCCGAAGATCCCCGGCATCAGGTACTCGCGATAGGCGTTGGGCCCGGGATTGCCCGGTATGGGGATCGCACCCCCGAAGACGAAGGCGAAGAGCAGCACGAACATGATCGATTGCAGGATCGCGAAGATCGCCAGCTCCGGGATCCGCGGGATGCGCTTGAGGTTCCGCCACGCGACGATCAGGCCGTCGTTGAAGGATCGTCGGACGCCGCCGATCGGCGCTGGGGCCGACACCGCGGCACTTCTCGCGGTCGTCATGCGACCCGCTCCTCGACCGGACGGCGCGAACCGGGGCCGTCATCTTCCGAACCAGCCAATTCCGCAGCGTGGCCGGTCAGCGCCAGGAAGACATCATCGAGGGTCGGCCGGCGAAGACCGATATCGTCGATGACGATCCCAGCCTCGTCGAGGTCCCGAACGACCTGGACCAGGACGCCGGCGCCACCGCCGCTCGACGGCACGGTGAGCTTCCTCGTGTGCTCGTCGTGCGTCACCTCGCCATGCGCGTCTTCGGAGAGGACCGCGATCGCCTTCGGTACCGCGGCCCGATCCCGCACGACGACCTCGATCCGCTCGCCGCCGACCTGGGCCTTGAGCTCGTCCGCGGTGCCACCGGCGATGATCCTGCCGTGGTCGACGACCGCGATCGTGTCGGCCAATGCATCGGCTTCCTCGAGATACTGGGTCGTCAGCAAGAGGGTCGTTCCCTCGCGCACCAGACCCCGGATCACCTCCCACATGCCCAGCCGGCTGCGCGGGTCGAGGCCGGTCGTCGGCTCATCGAGGAAGAGCAGCTGCGGTCGCCCGATCAGCGCGCTGGCCAGGTCGAGACGGCGGCGCATCCCACCCGAGTAGGTCTTGACGACACGGTCGGCGGCGTCGGCCAGATCGAATTCGCCGAGCAGCTCGGCCGCGCGGACCCTGGACTCGCGCGAGGCGAGTTGATAGAGGCGGCCGAACATCCACAGGTTCTCACGACCGGTCAGGTTCTCGTCCACGGCGGCGAACTGCCCGGACAGGCCGATGACCGAACGAAGTTGATCGGCCTGCCTGACGACGTCGAAGCCGGCCACGGTTGCCCGACCGGCATCGGGGCGGAGCAGCGTCGCAAGGATGCGGACCGTGGTCGTCTTGCCGGCGCCATTGGGTCCCAGCAGACCGAGGACGGTCCCCTCAGCAACGCTGAGATCGAGGCCATCGAGCGCGCGGACCTCGCTCTTGCGGGTCTTGTAGACCTTGACCAGGCCCTCGGCCGTGATGGCATCCGTGGACAACGTGTTGCTCCCGATGGGGCAGATCGGTTCGGGGGCCCGCAAGTATACCGACGCCCGCTAGGCTCCGGCCATGGCCCGTCCGCGCCCGATGTCCCTCGTCAGATCCTGGCTCGATCGCTGGGGCGACGTGGTGCCGCTCCTCCTCGCCGAGTTCATCGTCTGGCTCGGCTTCGGGGCGCTCCTGCCGGTCTTGCCCCTGTATTTCACGCAGCAGGGTGTCGATCTGGCGCTGCTCGGGCTCGTGATCGCGGCGTGGCCGGCCGCCCGGCTCGTGGGCGAGCCGATCTTCGGCTGGCTGGCCGACCGGACCGCGCGCATCCCGCTGATGGTCATCGGATTGCTCGCGACCGCGATCTTCAGCGTGCTGCCGCTCGTCTTCACGGGTCCGCTCGCCTTCGTTCTGCTCCGCGCCGGCGCTGGTCTGTCGACCGCGGTCTACGGTCCGGCCGCTCGTGGCTACCTGACCGATGCGACACCGCCCGAGCGCCGCGGGGAGGCGTTCGGCCTGTACGGCGCCGTCCAGATGGGCGGGCTGCTCCTGGGTCCTGCGATCGGGGCGCTCGGGGCCGGTCAGTTCGGCGGGATCTCGTTCGTCTTCGTATTCGGTGGCATCTCCGCCTTGCTCGCGGCGATCCCGATCGGGCTGCGCGGGCGCGAGAGCGGCGCTCGGACCCACCCGGCGCCCTCGCACGACTCGACCGAGTTCCCGCCCGATGCGCCCTCGACCATCCGTCGCGCCGCAGCCGCCGTGGAAGCGGACCGGTCCGAAACCGAACGACGCGACGTCGCGGCTTCAGGCGCGCCCACCGGAATCTGGAACCGTGGCCTGGTGGCGGCGCTCGTCATCAACGCGGGTGGCTTTTTCGCGGGCGGCACCTACGACGTCATCTGGAGCCTCTTCCTCCAGCGGCTGGGCGCCGGTCTCGGCCTCATCGGTCTGACCTTTGCGATGTTCGGGCTACCCGTGCTCCTGCTCTCGCCGTTCGCGGGACGCATCGTCGACCGTCGCGGCGCGAGGGCATTCATCGTCATCGGATCCATCCTGCCGGCGCTGATGGGCATCGCCTACAGCCGGCTCGTGGACCCGACCCTGGCGGTGCCGCTGATCATGGTCGAGGCGCTCGGCTTCTCGATGCTCAACCCGGCTCTCTACGCGGTCGTCGCTGCCAACACGCCGCCGGGACGATCGTCGACCGCGCAGGGGATCTTCGGGGCGGCCGGGACGGTCGGCTTCATCGTGGCCTCGCTTCTCGCGGGCCTCCTCGCCCAGGTCGATATCGTCTACCCGATGTACGTCTTCAGCGCCGTCCTCGTGCTGAGCCTGCTCGCCGGTGTGGCCATCGGCGGGCGGCGGCTGGATGGGCGCGCCGCCACTACCGACGTTTGACCGAATCGGCCTCGGTCCCTACAGTTACAGGTCGCGGGGTGGAGCAGCGGCAGCTCGTCGGGCTCATAACCCGAAGGTCAGAGGTTCGAATCCTCTCCCCGCAACCAAGCCGCATACACCCTGAACCCCGGGCCCGACCACCCGGGGTTCTTTCTTTGTGCGGGACGTCAGTTCACTCGAAGGCCAGGCGCTGCCAGTCCATGTCCTGGTCCGCTTGCCATTGCACGGTCGTCCATTGACCTCCAGCGGGGTCGAGCAGGTATGCCGAGGGACTGCTGCCATCGTTGGGGAGCATCAGGATCCTCGTGGAGTCAGGTGACCAGGTCCATCTGGCGGTGCCCGTCATCGCCGGCCCGGTCTCGATGAGTGGTCCAGTCCCATCCGCCCGGACGACCGAGACGTGCTGGGTGGCCCGTCCGTCCTCGATCACATGCCAGTAGGCGACCCATCGCCCATCCGGCGATGGCGCCGCCAACCCGTCCCAGCCCTGACCCGGCTCGGGTCGGAACTCGTGCGGATCCGTCCCGTCGGCGTTCATGACCCAGAGCTGGATCGAATCGGGGGTCCAGCGCTGGTAGAAGATCCTGGAGCCATCGGCCGAGTAGACCGCTGCATTGAGGTCCTGATCGACGTCGGCCGTGTTGGTCGGCTTGACCAGCATCCTGAGGTTCGTTCCGTCGGCGTTCAGCACGAACAGCCCGTAGCGCCGGTTGACGAGGGCCCGGAACAGGATCTCGGCGCCGAGCGGGGGCCGGAATTGGATCGAATCGGCATTCGTGGCCGCGTCAAGCCGGGTCGGCGCCACCTTGCCATCGACATCGAACAGGTCGAACCGGTTCACGCCATCCACCGGGTGGATCATCGCGATGTGACGGCCGTCCGGAGCCCAGGACGAGGCCACGACGCTGGCGAGCGGCGTCGGGGTGATCCGCACAGCAGCGCTCCCATCAGGGTGCGCGACGAACTCGTCGAGCGCGGACCCTCCGGCATCACGCGAGAAGGCAAGCTTCGTTCCGTCAGGAGAGAAGCCCGGCACGGATTCGACGGTTGGGCCCGTCACCACGGCACGCGTCTGGCCGGTGGCAGGGTCGCCGAGATAGACGTCGCCTGCGGCGATGTAGGGGATGAGCCCGTTTCTGGCAGGCCCGAATGGCGCCGGCACTCGCCGCTGCGATCCGACGGCGAAGGCCATCGCCACCGCCAGGAGGATCGCGATCAGGGCGAGGATGCCGATCTGGCGCAGGGGCAGACGGTTGACAGGTGCGATGCGAGTCGCGAAGTCCATGGGGAACCACCTTTCGGGGAACGCCCAGGCAGGCCGCTGCCGCATCCGGCCGGTCCGCATCAGGGCGTCATCGATGTAGTCGGGATGGGGACCCGCCGCCAGGTCACCAAGGATCGACGGGAGGGTGCGCTCGAGGCGCGTCGGGGTGGTCATGCCACCTGTCCTCCCGTGACGGGTGCTCGGGGGTCGGGCTCGAGATCGACCGCGATCCGCATCTCGCTGAGGGCGCGATGCAAGCGAGACTTCACCGTGCCCACGGGGATGCGCAGGGTCGCCGCGACCTCGGTCAACGGCAGTCCGAGGAAGTAGTGGAGGACGACGATCGCCCGGCCGTCGGCGTCGAGATGCTGCATCGCGGCGTCCACGGCCTCGCGGTCGGCGAAGGCTGCCGTCATGTCACTGACGGCCGGTGGATCGATGGCGGGAAGCTCGACCTCGAACACCCGACGGCGCCGTCGGCGTGCGAGGTCGAGGCAGGCGTTCACGGTCAAGCGATGGAGCCAGGCGTCGAATCGGCCCGGGTCGCGCAGCCCCGGGATGTCTCGCCAGGCACGGATGAGGGTCTCCTGGACCGCGTCGCGGGCCAGCTCCGGGTCGCGGAGGATCAGTCGGGCGGCGCCATCGAGCCGCGTCGCGGCCCCGCGGACGAGCTCGGCGAAGGCGTCATGATCGCCCCGTCTCGCCCGGTCCACGAGTCCCTGCTGGTCCACGGTCGCCTCGACAGGTGGCACATCGTCGTGATGCGCTCGATGGTATGGCGTCGGGCGGAGGGATTCGGTTCTCGCGCGGATCGGATGGTAGGCGGCGACTCCCGGAATCGAACGACCCGGGTATCGAGGCCCGGGCCGTTCGTAGGAGCTCGCACCGTCAGCGCGCGAGGCGCTGCCAGGTGAGCTTCGAGCCGATCTGCCAGTCGAGCGTCCGGACCTGCCCGGTCGTCGTATCGATCGTCGTCGGCTGAACGAGCGTCGTCGGGTAGGGCTGACCGAGGATCGTCCCGGCCATCGAGATGATGGACGTCCCATCCGGCGAGAAATCGAACCAGGCGCCATCGCTGACCGGTGTCGGGCCGAGCGGCGTGACGGCTCCATCGTCGATCGAGGCTAACCCGATGGGCTGGATCTTCCAGCCGTCCGACTCGAGATGCCATCGATCGAAGGCGATCCGTTTGCTGTCGGGTGACCAGGCAAGATCGGTCTCCGTCCACCCGCCAGTCTCGGTCGTGAGGGGTCGGAGCCCAGTCCCGTCGGCGTTCATGATGAAGACCCGGAGCTGGCTCGTGTCGCCGACCGGGGCCCGCAGGAAGGCGATCATCGTCCCGTCGGGCGAGTACCTGACGCTGCCGAAATCACCCTCCCGTAGCTGTTCGGGCGGGATCTCGAGGATCGGCTTCGCCCCCGACCCGTCGCTGTTCATGACCCACAGCGCGTGGCCCACCTGCTTCCCCGTCCACCCGGC
>DASYJV010000012.1:0-2551 GCA_035996105.1 Candidatus Limnocylindrales bacterium
TTCCCAGACGGCCGGGAAGGCGAGTGGCGCGACGACCGCCACGAATGCCGAGGCGACCGCCCCGCCGATCGCGAGCACGAGATAGAACTCGGTCAGGCGCCCCGGCTCCGGTCGATCCTGGGCGAGCCGCCCATGGAGCGCGACGGCGACGACGCCGAACGCGGCGAGCTCCATGGCGAGGATGACGAGGATCGGCCAGCCCCCGGATGATCCGTACGGGACCCAGAGGAGGGTGATCATCGCCGGCGCACCGATCCCGGCGACCCGGATCCAACGACCGCCTCGCGGCGAGAAGGCGATGACGAAGGTCGCGAGATAGACGGCCAGCGGGGCGACCCACAGGAGCGGGATGGAGACCAGATCGGTCGCGATGAAGTTGGTCACCGCGGACAGCAGACCGGATGGGACGGCGGCCAGGAGAAGCCAGCGCAGCCGGCGCGGCCAGTCGATCGCGCCCACCGTTGCCACGGCCGCCCGCGACGACGAGCCCAGCTGAGATGTTGCGGCTCGGGCGAGAAAGGCCGGAAGGACACGTGCCGCCGCGACCGAGAGCATCACCACGAGTGCCGCGTATCCGATGGTCCACAGTCCGCGCTGCGCCGATAGGCCCAGACGCGGCTCGATGATGGTCGGGTAGGCCAGCAGGGCGATGAGCGATCCGCCGTTGCTGAGTGCGTAGAGCCAATACGGGTCGCCGTCACGTTCCGACCAGGCCACCGAAAACCAGCCCGAAACGAGCGGGGTCGTCGTCGTGAGGATGATCGCCGGCAGGCCGATGATGACGAACAGGATCCGGAGCAGATCGAAGACCGGCACGCCGCCTTCCGTGCGCAGATCGGCGACGTGCGCTGGGGCGAGCACGAGGGCCACGAACGCCAGGCCGGCCAGGGCGAGATGGACGACCGGACCCCACGCACCCAGACGCGTGACCGAGAGGTGACCGTAGAGGTAGCCGACCAACAGGACGGCCTGGAAGAAGAACAGGACCGTCGCCCAGACCGCCGGCGTGCCGCCGAAGACCGGGAGGACGAGCCGACCGATCAGGGGCTCGACGCTGAACAGCAGGAAGGCGGACAGACCGATCGGCAACGCGAAGGGCATGGTGGTGCCCACGAGTCGAGATGCGGTCAGGGCGCGTGCGGTCATCCGTCCTCCATCGGGTTGGGCGGATGTCATCGTCGCGGTTGGGGGCTCCTGGTCAAGTGAGAAGGATGGGTCATGGCACCGCGTCCCCGAACAGGCGCCGCAGCAGGAAATACTCGGGTCGCGGTCGATCGTCGGTGATGAGCGGACCCGGACCGGCCGATGCGCGGATCTCGTCGTCGGTCATCCAGGTCTGACGCGCGATCACGGCGATCCAGTCCTCGACCGTCTTGGCGGGCGAATCGTAGGCCGACGAGATGTCCGCGAGGACGCCGGGCCGAGCGAGCGTCGCCCGGATGCTCGCGGGGTCGAAGGAGATCGGCGATGCCGAGCCCAGCATGTAGATGCCATACCCGCCGGCGCCCTTCACGATGGTCACGTGCCGGAACACCGTCGCGAACGTTCGAAGGTGGTCGGCGAACTCGGCCTGGGACCCGCCGTACGGCAGCCACTGCATCATGATCCCGTCGGGGGTCAGGTGGTCTCGACCGGCCTGGTAGTACTCGAGCGATGAGATGACCGAGGCGCCGGAGCTCTCGATCGGCGGTGGTGGATCGGTCAGGACGATGTCGAACCGGTCCGCCGTCAGCTCCAGGTGATTGCGTCCGTCCGTCACGATGACGCGGCCATGCGGGTCAGCCAGGACGGCGGCCGCGTCGGGGTAGTAGTAGCCGAACATCTTCGGAACGCTCGGTACCAGCTCGACGACGTCCGTCCGCAACCCGGCGATCAGCGCCGCCCGGAACGCCGAGCCCATCCCGAAGGCCACCACGAGGGCGCGACTCGAGGCGGGCCGGGCGATGAGCGGCAGGATCGGCATGAGCTTGGCATCGACCGTGAGCAGCGTCATCGAGGTGCCCGCGACCCAGAGCTCCGGGGTGAAGGTGACCTGGCCGGCCTGCACCGAGGCGATCTCGTCCTCGGTCGATGCGAAGATCCGCCCGCCCCTGGCCAGGATCGCCGTTCCGTTCGGCTGGACGAGCACGCCCGGGGCCAGCGTCGTGGCGACCACCACGATAGCGACGACCGCCCCGGTCAACGCCATCCACCGGTTGGGGATGCGGCCACGAAGGGCCAGTGCGATCCCGAGTGCTGCATTGACGAGTGCGAGGAGCGCCACGACCGCGGGCGAGCCGAGCGCCGGGATCAGGAAGAACGGGATGGCCACGCTGCCCGCGATCGCCCCGACCGTGTTGACCGCGATCAATGACCCGGACTCGCTGCCCGCGTGGCGCGTGTCATCCGCCAGCAACGCAGCGGCCGCAGGAAAGCTGAGACCGAGCACGATCGTCACGGGAAACACGACGAGGATGGCGTGCCGAGCGAGCGCCAGCAGCGTTTCCGGGGAGCCGCCGGGGATCAGCGCCTCAGGTCGCTCCGCGACCGCGACGAGACCGACCATTACCAG
>DASYJV010000013.1:0-2461 GCA_035996105.1 Candidatus Limnocylindrales bacterium
GCCAGACGCTCGAGGCGGCCGGCATGCTGCTGTCCGGTCAGTCACCCGACGGCCGGCTGGTCGAGATCGTCGAGTTGAGGGACCACCCGTGGTTCGTGGCCAGCCAGTTCCACCCGGAGTTCAAGTCCCGGCCGGAGCGCCCGCATCCGCTGTTCGACGGCTTTGTGGCCGCATCGCTCGCCGTCCGGGATGGACGTGAGCCGGTCTTCACGGCTCGTTCCGCCGCGTCGCCCGAGCCGGCTGTGGCCGAGCCCGCCCGCCCGACGCCGATGGCCACCCCGGTGGGCGGGGACGCGGTGGGCACCGTCCCGAACGCCTGAGTCCCGCCCGGGCCGTACAATCCAGGGACGACGTCCCCGCACGGAGCCAGCCCGATGAAGATCTTCCTTGATACGGCCGACATCGAAGAGATCAAGACCGCCGCCCGCTGGGGCGTCCTCGACGGCGTGACCACGAACCCGACCCTCTACGCCAAGGTCGGTGGCTCGTACGACGAGATCCTCAAGCAGGTGTGCAAGATCACCCCGGGGCCCGTCTCGGCCGAGGTCGTGGCCGACGACGTCGACGGCATGCTCGAGGAAGGCCGTCATTTCGCGGCACTTGCCCCGAACATCGTGGTCAAGGTCGCGATGAGCGAGAACGGCCTCGAGGCGATCAGCCGCTTCGCGGAGGAAGGCATCAAGACCAACTGCACGCTGATCTTCTCCACGAACCAGGGATTCCTCGCGGCCAAGGCGGGCGCCAGCCTGATCAGCCCGTTCATCGGCCGGCTCGATGACATCAACCAGGACGGGATGACCGTCATCCGCGAGCTGACCGAGATCTTCGCCATCCACGAGATCGAATCCGAGGTGCTCGCCGCCTCGATCCGGAACCCGCTGCACATGACCCAGGCCGCGCTCGCCGGCGCGCATGTCGCGACCCTGCCGTTCAAGATCCTGCAGCAGATGGTCCACCACCCGCTGACCGACAAGGGCATCGTCCAGTTCAAGGCGGACTGGGAGACGGCACGCGCCGCGGCCGCCGCCAAGGCCTGACCCCCGCCGGCGAGGCCTGACCCGGCGAACGCCCGACCGCCCAAACCCACCGGCCGCGACGCCTCCCGCGCTCGCGCCCGGGAACGATCCGGGAGACACGTTGGAGGGCCAGCCGGTGGCTGCGACAGAGGAGATCCTCGGCCAGTTCCTGGGCGACGACACGTTCCCGGTGACGTGGGGATCCGATGCCGAGAAGGACTTCTTCTGGGTCTACGACGACCTGCACTGCCCGCACCCGGTCAGCCCGATGTTCTTCGATATCGGTGGCTGGTGGCTGAGTTGCGACCACATGTTCCGGCGCTTCGGGACGCCGTTCGCCGTCGACTGGCTGGCCAAGAACGTCAACGGCTATGTCTATACCACTGCCATCCCGGCCGACCCACAGCTCCGCATCGACGCCACCGAATACAGCGCGCGCTACGGCGCGAGGGTGCCGCGCGACGCCGCCTATGCGACCACCATGGGCGCATATCTCGACACGGTCCTGCCGGTCTATGGGCGGGACTTCGCCGACTGGTGGCGTGATCGGCTGCGACCGGAGATGGAGCGCAATTTCGCCGTCCTCGAGACGCGTCTCGACGCGGCGGCTGAGATGGGTCTCGCCGACGTGGCCGTCCTGCTCGAGGACGCGATCGACGTCCACGACCGCCACTGGAAGATCCACTGGATGCTCAACTTCGCCCAGCTCTCGGCGACGCTCAACCTCCGGGCGGTCATGGAGAAGCACCGTGGCCAGGTCGACGAGGCCCTGCTCGGCCGGCTCCAGAACTCCGCGTCGGACCGCAACTGGGACTCCATCGAGGCGCTCTGGCGGATGAAGAACGAGGTTCGCGACGACCCCGAGCTCCAGGCCGCCTTCGCGTCGGAGCGGGCGGCCGATATCACCAGCTCGCTCAACGCGACGGAGCGTGGCCGGCGGTTCATCGCCACGCAGGTCCAGCCCTATCAGCGCGAGTACGGCTGGCACGCCGTCTGGAGCCACGAATTCATCTTCCCGACCGTGCGCGAGCAGATGGAACCCGTCATCGAGCTGGTCCGCGGGTACCTCGCCACCGACTACGACTTCCCGAGCGCGATCGAGACGATGCGCGCCGACATCGAGGCGGCCTCGCAGGAGATCCTCGACGGGCTGTCCGGCGAGGCGCTCGACGAGATGCGCGAGGCGAACGCCGTCAACCGGCGGATGGCGCCGCTCACGCCCGACCACCACTTCTATATCGACCAGGGCGCCAACGCGCACCTTCGGCTGGTCCTCATCGAGGTCGGCCGCAAGCTGGTCGAAGCCGGCCGTCTCGACCAGCCCGACGATGTCCTGTTCCTGCGCTACAACGAGCTGCGAGCCCTCATCGGCAGCGCCGAGGCGATCGCCGCCCGCGAGATCGTGGCGAAACGGCGGCTCGAGCGAGAGGCCGCCGGACGGATCC
>DASYJV010000014.1:0-4407 GCA_035996105.1 Candidatus Limnocylindrales bacterium
GTCCGGGTGGGCGTCCGGCGTCTCGCTGGAGGGCGTGCTCGACGCGGCGCGGTTCATCGCGGACGCGCTCGGGAAGCCGTTGTCAACCAAGGTCGGCCAGGCAGGCGGCTGGGATCCCGGGACCGGGGCGGCCGTCGGACGCGAGCCGCGGACAGACGCGTCGCACAGCGCCTGAGCACGTTCCGAACGTTCTGCTATCGTCCGGCCAAATGGACGGTGTCGTGCTTGTTCTGAACCAGAACTACGAACCGCTCAACGTCTGTAACCTGCCTCGCGCCTTCCGCCTCGTGTTCGGGGACAAGGCCGAAGTGATCGAGTACGACCACCAGGTGATCCGGACGCCGCGGACCGAATATCGCGCGCCTTCGGTCATCCGGCTCCAGTACCAGATCCGCCGGCCGCGGCCGCGCGTCAAGCTCTCGCGCCGGGAGGTCTTCGCGCGCGATCGCCACATCTGCCAGTACTGCGGTCGCCAGTCCCACGACCTGACCCTCGATCACGTCGTCCCCCGTCATCGTGGCGGGGGTCACACCTGGGAGAACCTGGTCGCCGCCTGCAAGACCTGCAACCACCGCAAGGGCGGCAAGACGCTCGAGGAGGCCCGGCTCCATCTCCTCCGGGAAGCCTTCGAGCCGCGCAGCGATATCTACTCGCTGTTCACGCCGTATCTCGGGGACGAGCGCAACGAAGCATGGCGGTCGTACCTGTTCCTGGGCCGCAACTGACCGATCCGGCGGCGCCGGCCGCCTTCTCCGAGGCGATCCCGGCCGCCGTGCACGACCTGCTCGGGACGCTGTGGTCGGCGGGCCACGCCGCCTATGTCGTTGGTGGATCGCTCCGCGACGTGATCCTCGAGCGACGACCTGCCGACTGGGACATGGCGTCGGATGCGCTCCCGGAGCGCGTCATCGAGCTCCTCCCCGGCGCCGTCTACGAGAACCGATTCGGGACCGTGACCGTGCGTCGTGACGGCGAGACCTTCGAGATCACGACGTTCCGGAGCGACCATGACTACGCCGACTTCCGTCGGCCGCACCACGTCGAGTTCGGTGACACGATCGAGGTCGATCTCGCCCGGCGCGATCTCACGGTCAACGCGATGGCTTGGGGCGCTCGGCCGGGCGGGTCGCCGGCGCTCGTCGATCCCTACGACGGACGCGCCGATATCGCCGCCCGGATCCTGCGCGCCGTCGGCGACCCGGGGGTGCGATTCGAGGAGGATGCCCTGCGGACCATCCGGGCCGTCCGGCTGGCGGCGACGCTCGAGTTCGAGGTGGAGCCCGCCACGCTGGCGGCGATCGAGGCACGAGCCGGGCTTGTCAGCCATCTGTCCGGTGAACGTATCGCGGCGGAGCTGGACAGGCTGCTGGCTGCGCCGAAGCCATCGGTCGGGCTTCGAATGCTCGCGGAGACGGGTCTGCTCGCTGCGATCTCGGCCGAACTCGCCGCCCAGCGCGCCATCCCGCAGAACAAGGTCCCGGGCGAGGACCTCTGGGACCACACCCTCCGATCCGTCGATGCCGTGCCCGAGGCGCGCCCGGTCGTTCGGATGGCGGCGTTGCTCCATGACATCGGCAAGCCGGCGACCTTCGCCGACGGGCGGTTCCTCGGCCACGACGCGATCGGTGCGGAGCTGGCCGGTGCGTTCCTCGACCGGCTGCACGTGCCGCGCGCGGTCCGGACACGAGTGGTCGAGCTGGTACGCCACCACATGTTCAACTACGAATCGAATGCGTCCGACGCTGCGGTGCGCCGCTTCATCGGCAAGTACCAGGTCCTCGGCGACGGGATGCTCGACGATCTGCTGGCGCTGCGCGAGGCGGACAACCTCGGATCCGGTCTGCCCGCCGGGTCCGGGCGGCTCGACGAGCTGCGGGAGCGGATCGCCATGCAGCTCGCAGCCGAGGCGGTACTTGCGCTGCGCGGTCTCGCGGTCGATGGCACCGATCTCATGGCGGAGCTGCATCTGGAGCAGGGCCCGCTCCTCGGGCGCATCCTTGACGAGCTGCTCGAGCGTGTCATCGCGGATCCTGGCCTCAACGACCGACCGACGCTGCTGCTCCTGGCCCAGGCCATGCTGACGGAGGACCGATGATCGAGATCCTGCTCCATGCCGAACGGGCGTTATCGGTGGGGTTGCTCGATCGGGCCGAGACGCTCTACCGCCAGGTCGTGACGACGGACCCACGCAACTCGATCGCCGTCGTCGGGCTGGCGCGCGTCACGCTGGACCGCGGCGATGACGTCGGGGCGCTCGACCTGGCGCGCCAGGCGTTGGCGATCGACCCCGAGAATGACGCGGCGCAACGCATGGTCGCCCGACTCGAGGAGATCCTCGACTACCGGGTCGCGGCCGGCGCGGAGGACGGCGCGCTCGGGCCGGAGGTCGAGCCCGCGCCGGGACCGAAGGCGAGCGGCGAGCGAAGCGTCGAGCCCGAGCCGCAGCCCGAACCCGCACCGGAGCCCGACCCTCAGCCCGAACCCGAGCCTCAGCCCGAGCCCGAACCGGAACCTCAGCCCGAACCCGCGCCGGAGCCAGAGCCTCAACCCGAACCCGAGCCTCAATCCCAACCCCAACCCGAGGCCGAGCCGGAGGCTCAGCATGAGCCGCCACCGGAGCCGCAGCCCTCGACCGAGCCCGAGGCTCAGCGTGAGCCTGCGCCGGAGCCGGGCCCCGACCCCGAGCCAGCGTTTGAGCCCGAGCCGGTCTTGGCGCCATGGCCGGATTCGACCCCTGAGCCGGAGCCCGAGCCCGAGCACCGCCGATCGATCGTGGACCGGCTCTTCCGCCGCCGCTGAGGCGCCTCGACCCGCCGCCTGATCGTCACCGCCCGAGTGTGGCCGGACGCCTGCCTCCGGCGACCGCGTATCGTTCCCAGCCATGACGAGGATCCTGGTGACCGGCGGGGCCGGCTACGTCGGTTCGGTCTCTGCCGAGGCATTGGTCGCGGCGGGCCATCACGTCGTGGTCCTCGACGATCTGACGACCGGGCACCGCAGCGCCGTTCCTGCTGACGCGCGGCTCCATGTCGGGACCTATGGCGATGCGGATGGCACGGCGCGGCTGCTCGCCGCGGAACGGATCGAGGCCATCCTCCACTGTGCCGCTCGCTCGCTCGTCGGCGAGTCGATCGCCGACCCATCCAGGTATTACCGGGACAACGTCGCGGGCGGGGTGGCCCTGCTCGAAGCCGCGCGGACGGCCGGGGTCGGACGTGTCGTCTTCTCGTCGACCGCCGCGGTCTACGGCATCCCCGATTCCACGCCCATCCCGGAGGAGGCCCCGCTCCGCCCGATCAATCCGTACGGCGAATCCAAGCGAACGTTCGAGAGCGCGCTCGCCTGGTATGGCCGCGCCTACGGGATCCGAAGCGTCTCGCTGCGCTACTTCAACGTCGCCGGCGCGACCGACACGCTCGGCGAGGCCCACGATCCGGAGACGCATCTGATCCCGAACGTCCTGGCCGCTGCCGAGGGGCGGCTCGAGTTGACCGTCTTCGGTGACGACTATCCGACACCCGATGGGACCTGCATCCGCGACTACATCCACGTCGGCGACCTGGCCGAAGCCCACCTCCGCGCGATCGAGGCCACGGCACCGGGCGATCCCAGGACCGACGAGGCCCTCGTCTGCAACCTCGGCAATGGTGGCGGCTTCTCGGTCCGGGAGGTCCTGACCGCCGCCGAGGCCGCGGTCGGGCGGCCGATCCGCTACGCCATCGGCCCGCGCCGCCCCGGCGACCCGCCGGTCCTCGTCGCGCGCTCCGAGCGAGCGCTGGAGGTCCTGGGCTGGCGCCCCGCCAAGCCGAGCCTGAAGGAGATGGTCGGCTCGGCCTGGGAGTGGCGCCGATCCCACCCCGGTGGATACGCGGATTGACAAGAGCGTGCCGTCCCGCATCGTGGGAGGCGAGGATGAAAACCCGCAACTCCCGGGTCGAGGTGTGGGCCGCCTATCTCGGTTCAGATGGCGCGCCGGACGGCGCGAGACGCTCAGGCGGCGCCACCGGCCCCAGCTCGGGAGGGATGATCGTCTCCCCGGACCCGGCCCAGTCGTCGCGCACCGGCCAGACGAGCCACAGACCGATGACCATCGTCACGAGCAGGCTGAGGACGGCCACCTGGTAGGCGCCGTTTCCCAGGGCGTCGAGCAACAGGAACAGGATGATCCCATAAAGGGTCTGCCCGATGACCTGGCTCCCCTTGCCGACGAGTCCATAGATCCCGAAGAACTCGCCGAGCGCCGCCGGCGGCGAGAGACGGACCATCAGGACGCGGTCGGCGACCTGCACCCCGCCGAGCCCGCTCCCGAGGATCGCGCCGGCGATCAGGAACAAGGGCAGGCCCGATGGTCCGAACCCGATGGCGATCCCGCCCAGCAGCAGCCCGACGGCCCATGACACGAGGACC
>DASYJV010000015.1:0-1770 GCA_035996105.1 Candidatus Limnocylindrales bacterium
TCGCCGCGCGGATCGCGGCCGACGCCGACGGCCGGCCAGCCTTTTCCTGGGGCGTCGTCGAGCGGATCGATGCGCGACTCAAGGGCGACGTCCTGGCAGCGCTCCGGCCCGCACTCGGCCGTCTCCTGGCGACCGACGGCCGGCCCAGCGCCGTCGCGTTCGACGACTCACCCCTGGCGATCGGCGTGGCTGGATCGGCGCTTGGCCGTCAGTTCGCGAGCGGTGGTCCGTTCACGCCGGACCAGATCGTGTACGCGGGCTCGTGGCCGCTGGTCGTGGAGGCGATCCCGACGGAGGGCCGGAAGGCGATCGAGTCGCTCGAGGCCGCCTTTGCAGAACGAAGCAAACAGGACGCCGATCCGCCGATCATCGTCCTCGTTGCTGGCCTCGGCCTGTTCGCGCTCGGCGATACCGAACAGCAGGCCGAGACCGCGCGGGAGCTCTACCTCGACGCACTGCGCATCGCCACCGGCGCGCATCGGCTGGGTGGCGTCCGCCCGCTGGCCCCGGGTGAGCGGCAGTTCATCGAGCGTTGGGAGGCCGAGACGTACCGCCGCCAGGTCGCGTCGCGAGCCGTCTAGGCGGCGTCAGAGAGGATCACGGCCGTCCATACAGGGGACCGAAGGTGGCGCAGGCGCGGAAGTCGGCGCCCTCGACGTCCGAGGTCCCGAGATTGGCCCACGCGCTTGGTCGGAAGACATCCTCCTCGGGCACGTTGTGCATGTGGACCGGGATGCGAAGGACGGAGGCAAGGGTGATCAGGTCCGCGCCGATGTGGCCATAGCTGATCGCCCCGTGGTTCGCGGCCCAGTTCGCCATGACCGTGTACACGTCGCGGAACGGACCGACGCCATCGGTCCGCGGGACGAACCAGTGCGTCGGCCACGTCGGGTCGGTCCGCTGGTCGAGGATGTCGTGGACCTCATCCGGCAGGTCGATCGTCCAGCCCTCGGCGAGCTGGAGCACCGGTCCGACGCCCGAGACCAGGTTGAGGCGGGCCATCGTGACGGGCATCCCGCCCCGGCTCACGAACTGCGATGAGTAGCCTCCGCCGCGAAAGTAGCCGCGGTTGGCCGGGTACCAGGTGGTGGCGGCAAGGGCCGCCTGCACGTCCCCGGGGGTGATCTCCCAGTACGGCTTCATGGCCGGCTGTCCGTCGGCTTCCATGGCTCCCGTGGCGTCGAGCGTTGCCGCGCCGGAGTTGATGAGATGGATGAAGCCGCCGGCGGCTCGCCCCTCGAGGTCGTGGCCAGTGACCCGTTTGACCGCTTCCGGGCTCCAGAACGTGCGGACGTCGGCGAAGATCTGGGCGCGGTTCGTCAGCAGGTAGCTGAGGAGCATCGTGGCGCCGTTCAGGCTGTCGTTCTCCGTCGCGAAGATGTACGGCGCACGGATGCCGTTCCAGTCGAACGACGAATTGAGGATCGCTTCCATGAAATCGCCATTCGGCGCGTGGTCCGTCCACTGGCGCTGACCCTGGAACCCGCCGAGGATGGCGTTGCGGCCCATCGCCTCCTCCCCGAAGCCAAGCTCCGCGAGGCGTGCGTTGCCGACCAGGAGGTCGCGAGTGATCAGGGCCATCCTGACGACCGTTGCCCAATCGCGGTCCTTCGCGTCGCGATCCTTGACCTTGTCAGCGGGGTTGCGGTCAGCACCCTCGCGGCAGTTGGCCTTCGTCCAGGCCAGCGCCTTCTCGAACTCGACGGGGTCGTAGATACCTTCCTCGATCCGGCGGGTCAGCTCGGACATGTCAACGGATTCGACGCGCAT
>DASYJV010000016.1:0-6917 GCA_035996105.1 Candidatus Limnocylindrales bacterium
GCAGTTGGCAGCGGCCGGTCTCGACGTCACGGCGTATGACCATCGCGGGATGGGTGGGTCCGGCGGCCGGCGGGGCCACGTCGAACGCTGGTCGCAGTTCCATGACGATCTCGGTGCCCGACTGGCTGCGGTCCGGGCGACTTCTCAGGGTCGCCCGGTCATCCTGTACGCCCACTCCCTCGGCGGGCTGATCGCCGCCGGCTACCTTCTGAGCGACCGAGCCAAGCCGGACCTCGCGGTCCTGACCGCACCCGCCCTCGATTCCACGCTGCCGGGCTGGAAGAAGCGGCTGGCGCCCGTGCTCGGCCGGATCGCGCCGACCCTCGCCATCAGGAATGGGCTCGATGGCAGCACGCTTTCGCGCGATCCGTCCGTCGCGGCGAAGACGGTCGACGATCCGCTGTGCGTCAAGGTCAGCACGACGCGGCTCGGCGCCGAGGCGATGGCCGAGCAGGCGCGCGTACGGGTCGGAGCGTCGCGTGGCTTCGGGATCCCGACCCTGGTCCTCCATGGCGAGGACGACGGCCTCGTCCCGGCGCGGGCCTCCGAGGTCCTGTCGGGGGCACCCGGCGTCGAGCGGCGGACCTACCCCGGTCTCCGCCACGAGCTGCACAACGAGCCCGAGGGACCGGAGATCGTCGCCCAGGTCATCGCCTGGCTCAGGCAATGGACCGACCGCCCGGATCCGGGGCCTGAGCCCAGCGTGCTAGGCTGACGCCACATCCACGAATACCGCCTCCGGGGAGCGCACGTGCGCTGAGAGTGTGGCCCAGGCCACAGACCCGCGGAACCTGATCCGGCTAGTACCGGCGAAGGAAGCAGGCCCGTCGACTCGCTGACGCCGTCCCCGTCATCCGGAGGACGGCGTTCTTCGTACCGAGATCGACACGGGAGCACCGATGCCAACCCCTCCACCGAGCGAGCGCGTGACACGCGTCCTCGCCTTCATCTCGATGCTTGCGGTCGCCGTGAGCGCCTGCGGGCCGGCCGCCTCGATGCGACCGGGCGCTTCCGGTGGCTCCCCGCCGCCAACCGGCGGGACCGCGCTCGCGCCATCGCCGTCGCCATCGCCGGCGGTCTCGGCCGCGCCACTCGGTGTCGTCCGGCTTGCCCTGGACTGGACGCCGAACACGAACCACACCGGCTTCTTCGTGGCCGCGGCGAACGGTTGGTACCGCGACGCCGGGGTCGATCTGCGGATCCTGCCGTACGGGTCCACCACCCCGGAGGCGTTGATCGCGGCCGGCCAGACCGAATGCGGGATCAGCTTCCAGGATTCGCTGACCTTCGCGGCCGCGGCCGGCGCACCGATCGTCTCGGTGATGGCCATCCTCCAGCACACCGCACAGCAGATCGCGGTCCTGGCGTCGTCGGACATCAAGCGACCCCGTGATCTCGACGGACGCACCTACGCCGGGTTCGGCTACCCGAACGAGGAGCCGACGCTCAAGGCGGTCATCAAGGCCGACGGCGGCAAGGGGACGTTCA
This sequence comes from Candidatus Limnocylindrales bacterium, assembly GCA_035996105.1. Lineage (GTDB taxonomy): Bacteria > Chloroflexota > Limnocylindria > Limnocylindrales > CSP1-4 > SPCO01. The sequence goes on from DASYJV010000016.1 coordinate 1,489, forward strand.
AGACCGTCACCCTCGACACCGCGGCCTATGACGCGCTCTACGCGAAGCGCGCCGACTTCGTCATCACGTTCGCCGCATGGGAGGGGGTCGAGGCCGGCCAGCGGGGGATCGCGCTGCGCACCTTCGACTTCGGCACCTACGGCTTCCCGGACTTCTATCAGGTCGTTCTTGCCTGTGACGGTCGGTGGCTGGCCAGACAGCCCGAGCTGGCTCGCGCCTTCGTCGCGGCGACCGTTCGCGGCTTCGGATTCGCGGCCGACCAGCCCGATCAGGCTTCGCAGCTCCTGATCTCGCAGAACCCGGGCGTCTTCGATGGCAACCCATCGCTGCCGCTGGCGAGCCAGAGGTTCCTCGCGACGGGCGGCTATCTCCGCGACCAGCAGGGCGCGGTCGGTCGTCAGACGCTCGCACGCTGGCAGGGCTACTCGGGATTCCTGTACGACCAGGGACTGCTCACGGGACCGGACGGCAAGCCGCTCGCGCACCCGCCCGACTACGCAGCCCTCTTCTCGAACGCATTCCTGCCATGAGACCGGGTTCGGGTCGGTTCAGCCGCTGGGGTCCGCCGCTCGCGTTGGTGACCGCCATCATCGTGGCCTGGGAGACCTACGTCCGACTCGCGAACCTGGACCCCATCACGCTGCCGGCGCCGTCGCGCGTCCTGAGCGCCCTGTGGGATTTTCGCGGGGCGGCGATCGGCCACCTGATCCCGACCCTGGTCGAGGCGATCACCGGCTGTGCGCTGGCGGTCCTGCTGGCCGTCGTCACGGCGATCTGCCTCGATCGCTGGGAGCCGGCCCGGCGCGCGGTCGAGCCGCTCCTGGTGACCAGCCAGACGATCCCGATCGTGGCGATCGCCCCGCTCTTCGTGATCTGGTTCGGGTTCGGGCTGCTGCCCAAGGTGCTCATCGTCGTCCTGGTCACGTTCTTCCCGGTGACGGTCGCGTTGCTCGACGGGTTCGGCCGGGTCGACCCCGAGGCGACGACGCTGCTTCGCTCGATGGGAGCGACGCCGCGCCAGATCTTCAGCAAGCTTCGCTGGCCGGCGGCCCTTCCATCGCTGTTCACGGGGCTGCGGATCAGCGTGGTCTACGCGGTGATCGGGGCGATCTTCGGTGAGTATGTCGGGGCGACCGACGGGCTCGGGATCTGGATGAAGCTCTCGCAGAACAGCTTCCGGACCGACCTGGTCTTCGGGGCGATCCTGCTGACGGCGATCGTCTCGATGGCGTTGTACCTCGCGGTCGGGGTCGCCGAGCGCGTCGCCATCCCCTGGTCGCCGGCGCATCGCGACGGGGGCGAAGCTCGGGCGACGTCAGGCTGGTGAGCGCCGGCCCTCCGAGTCGGCCATCATCGGCGGGTGAGCGAGGAGCGGACGTTCGTCTTCTTCCCCGAAGGCGCCTACGGCCCGACCAACAACTGCGTCGGCATCGGCCAGGTCCTGCGAGCGCGCGGTCACCGGGTCGTCTTCATCGTGGAGGAGTCGTTTGCCGGGACACTCGAGGCCAGGGGCTTCGAAGAGCGGCTGATGCGCCTCGGGCCGGCACCGGCCGAGCCCGAGATCCCCGGCCAGTTCTGGATCGACTTCATCCGCGACACCGCGCCGGTCTTCCGCAAGCCCACGATCGAGCAGCTCGGCGAGTTCATCGCGCCGACCTTCCAGGCCCTGATCGACGGGGCGAAGTACGTGCATCCGCGGCTGGTGGAGATCTTCGATGAGCTCGACCCCGACGTCATCGTCGAGGACAACGTCGTGGCGTTCCCGGCGCTCGCCGGCTCGGGGCGCCCGTGGGTCCGGATCGTCTCCTGCAACCCCGCCGAGCTCAAGGACCCTGCCGTCGCGCCGTTCTCGTCGGGCTATCCGGCCGCCGACCGCAGCGGCTGGCCCGCGTTCCTCGAGGAGGTCCGCCGGACCCATGGCGAGCTGTGGTCCGATTTCGACGCCTTCTGCCGCGAGCGCGGCGAGGCCGGTCTGACCTACGGCCCGCTCGGCCCCGACTTCACCGCTGAATCGCCGTGGCTGAACCTGTACAGCTACCCGGCCGAGGTCGACTACGTGCGCGATATCGGGCTCGATCCGACCTGGCACCGCCTCGACTCGACGGTTCGGGCGGCCGAGACCACCTGGGAGCTGCCGGCCCACCTGCGAGCGCGGGACGGTGCCCTGATCTACCTGTCCCTCGGTTCGCTCGGTTCGGCGGACGTCGGCCTCATGCAACGGCTGGTCGATCTCCTGGCGACGACCGAGCATCGCGTGATCGTCTCGAAGGGCCCTCTGGCCGACCAGATCACGCTCCACGACAACCAGACGGGCGAGGCATTCCTGCCGCAGCCGGCGATCCTGCCCCAGGTCGACCTGGTCATCACGCACGGTGGCAACAACACCGTCACCGAAGCGTTCCATCACGGAAAGCCGATGATCGTCCTGCCACTCTTCTGGGACCAGGTCGACAACGCCCAGCGGGTCGACGAGACGGGATTCGGCCGACGACTCGCCAGCTACGACTTCCGCGACGAGGAGCTGACCGACGCCATCGACGAGCTGCTCGCAGACCAGGCGCTCGCCCGGCGTCTCGCCGCGATGTCGGCGCGCATCAAGGCGTCATCGGGGACCGTCCAGGCGGCGGACCTCATCGAGAGCGTCGCCCGCTAGAGTCCCGCCGCGACGCTGGCCGGGATCAGGTCGATGCCGTCGGGAGTGAACAGGTAGCCGTTCGCGAGCCCGTGGCGGTCGGTGTGTCCGTACTGCCAGACGATCGTGTTCGTTTTCGGGTCGATGATGACCACCCGGTGGCGAAAGTCGTCGTTGACCGCGACCAGCCCGTTCGGGAGCTCGATGGCGAGGCTCGGATGGTCGAGCCGGCCGGGTCCGGATCGTGGACCGTAGCGCCACAGGACGTGGCCGTGCGCGTCGACCCGCACGATGGCGCCCGGGTTCGCGTAGTCCACGACCAGGATGTTCCCGTTGGCGTCGAGATGCGCGTCGGACGGGTAGATGGTCGGGACGTGCCGATCGAAGACCACATGGCCGGCCGCGTCGAGCCGGACGACCCGCGAGCCGAGGATCTCCGTGATGAGGAGCCCGCCATCCGCGAGCGGCGTGTCGCCGTTGGGCTCGCCATAGCTCAGCGGGGCGTGTCCGCTGCAGACGCGGGTCTTGCCCCACTGGCGCACGATCTGCTTGGCCGGCGAGATCTCGATGACCCGGCAATTGAAGATGTCGGCGACGATGATGTCGCCATTCGCAAGCGGATAGGCGTCGTCGGGGGTGTGCAGGTGGCCGGCGCCAGATCCCGCCCGGTCGTAGGTCCCGTACTGCCACACGATCTTGCGCGTCTTGATGTCGATGCGGACGATGACCTCGTGTCCCTCTTCGTTGGCCACGATGGTCTTCCCGTCCGGCGAGAGGAAGGCGTCGTCGGCGGCGAAGCGCTGACCCGGTGGGAGGCTGCCGGCGACGGGAAACCGCCAGCGGATGCGACCGGCCGCATCGACGATCAGGATCCGCCCGTTCTGGCGGTCGGCGATCATCAGGTTCCCGGCAAAGGGGCCTGCCGGGACCGCGACCGGTGGCGCAGACGGGGCAGGTGAGGCTGTCGCCGCCGGGGCACTCGCCGGGGAACTCGATGGTGGGGCGGTCGGGATCAACCCGGATGGCATCGCGACCTGCGCGACCACGCTCGGGCGGGCGCTCGGCTGCGCGCCCGCCGCGAAGCCACCGACGGTGAAGATGACGGCTGCCACCAGGACGCTTCCGGCGGCCAGGCCGACCGTCCACAGCGGAGGACCGGATCGATCGCTGTGTGCCATCTGCCGCCGGACTCCGGGCTCGGGCATGCAAGGACCTCCTGGGTTGGTCGTCCACGCGATCGTGCGGCGGCCAGATGAAACGAAGATGGGGCCCGCCGCCCAACGGCGCCACCACGTCGCGGCCGATGGACCTGCCCCGGGACGGGCGGTCGGGGCGCGGTACGATGCGCTCACGGATGGCGCCGACCGATCCGCCAATCCAGGAGGGATCCCCAGATGACCGACGTCCTCGAGCGCGTCAAGACCTACCAGCAGTACATCGGCGGCGAATGGGTCCCATCGGCGTCGGGCGAGACACTCGACGTCGAGAACCCGGCCGACGGCACCGTCATCGCCAAGGTCCAGGCCTCGAGCGCCGAGGATGTCGATCGAGCGGCGAACGCTGCAGCTGCCGCCTTCGAGACCTGGCAGCACACGACGCCGGCCGAACGCAGCCTCATGCTCCTCAAGCTCGCCGACGCCGTCGAGGCGCGCGCCGACGAACTCGGTCGTCTCGAGTCGAAGAATGCCGGCAAGCCGGTCCTCGCCGCGATCGACGAGATCCCGGTCATGGTCGACAACCTGCGCTTCTTCGCCGGCGCGGCCCGGGTGATGGAGGGCAAGGCCGCCAACGAGTACATGGCCGGCCACACCTCGATGATCCGGCGCGAGCCGGTCGGTGTCGTGGCCTCGATCGCGCCGTGGAACTACCCAATCATGATGGCCGGCTGGAAGATCGGCCCGGCCCTCGCGGCGGGCAATGCGGTCATCCTCAAGCCGTCGGCCCGGACGCCGCTGACCGCGCTGGTCCTCGCCGAGATCGCCGCGGATATCCTCCCTCCGGGCGTGCTCAACGTGATCACCGGCACGGGCGCCACGATCGGTGATCCCCTGGTGGGTCATCCCAAGGTCGGGATGGTCTCGGTCACGGGCGACACCGACACGGGCAAGCACATCGCCAGGGTCGCCGCCGACCGGGTCAAGCGGCTCCATCTCGAGCTTGGCGGCAAGGCGCCGGTGATCGTCTTCGATGACGCCGACATGGAGGCGGTCATCGAGAACATCAAGCTCTTCGGCTACTGGAACAGCGGCCAGGACTGCACCGCCGCGTGTCGGGTCATCACCGGGCCGAAGATCTACGACCGATTCGTGGCCGATCTGTCGGATGCCGTGCGCTCGATCAAGTGGGGCGACCCGGCCGAGGGCGACGACATCGAGATGGGCTCGCTCATCGCCGCCTCGCAGGCCGACAAGGTCGAGGGGATGGTCGAGCGCGCGCGGGCCGGCGCCGAGGTGGTGACCGGCGGTCAGCGCCCCGATCGCCCGGGCGCCTACTACGAGCCGACGGTCATCGCCGGCCCCGACCAGCGCAGCGAGATCGTGCAGGACGAGGTCTTCGGGCCGGTCGTCAGCGTCCAGCGCTTCAGCGACGAAGAGCAGGCGATCGCCTGGGCCAACGACGTCCGCTTCGGCCTGGCCGCCTCGGTCTGGACCGGTGACGCCGGCAAGGGGATGCGGGTCGCCAAGGCGATCCAGTTCGGGACCGTCTGGATCAACGACCATTTCATGCTCGTCTCCGAGATGCCGCATGGCGGCTTCAAGGAATCGGGCTACGGCAAGGATCAGAGCATGTACGCGAT
>DASYJV010000017.1:0-2002 GCA_035996105.1 Candidatus Limnocylindrales bacterium
CGCGGGCGCATCGGACACCTGGTCGGTGCCGATATCCACGAGCCGTCCGAGCCACTCGCCCACCTCGACGCGTTCGCGATCGTCGACCTGTGCGGGGCGGCGGACGGGTTCGAGCCGGACACCTTCGATGTCGTCCTGTCGAACTTCACGCTCGAGCATTTCGCCGACCCGGATGCCGCGATGCGCAACCTCGGGCGATGGCTCCGGCCCGGCGGCACGCTGGTCGTGGCGACGGTCAACCGGCGGCATCCCTTCGTGGCGGCCTACCTCGGGCTGCCGGACGGGCCGCGCCACCTGCTCCAGCGGTTCGTCAAGGCCTCCGCCGCCGATGCCCACCCGATCGTCGGGGTCTGCAACGACCCGCTGACGATCCGACAGGCACTGGAACGGGCCGGGTTCACCGAGATCCGGATCCAGACGGTGGGCCACCTCGCCCGGGCCTGGGGACGCCACGTGCCGACGTTCGCGGTCGGGCTGGTCGGCGACCTGCTTACCGGCGGCGCACCGTCGCGGCGCTCGACGATCGTGGTGACCGCCATGGCCGGCACGGGGCGGCCGGACTGATGGGGTTCCCGCGAGGCCAGACACGCACGGCGACCGGCGGCACGGTCGGCGGTGGCGGCCGCATGGGTGGCGGCCGCAGCGGCCCGCCCGGGCTGTCGAGCGGCCCGACCCAGGACTTCACGCCGATCCCCAAGGAGCGACGCGCCCGGACGCTCCGCCGGATCGCGGCCTTCTTCGGCCCGTACAAGCTCCAAGTGGTCGTGGTCCTCGTCGCGATCCTGGCGACGAGCCTGATCGGCCTGGTCAATCCGCTGCTGCTCGGGCTGCTGCTCGACCAGGTGATCATCGGTCACGACTACTCGAGACTGAACCTGTACGTCGGGCTGATGATCGTGCTGCCGATCGTGACCGGGCTGATCGGTCTCGGGCAGAGCTACCTCAACAACGTCATCGGCCAGAATGTCATGCAGGACCTGCGTGGCGCGTTGTACGCCCATCTCCAGAGCATGCCGCTGCGCTTCTTCACCGAGACGCGAACGGGCGAGATCCAGAGCCGGCTGGCCAACGACGTCGGTGGCGTCCAGGCGGTCGTCACCGACACCGCGAGCTCGATCACCAGCAACCTGGCCGTCGCCATCAGCACCACCGTGGCCATGTTCATCCTGGACTGGCGGCTGGCGCTCCTGTCGCTCGGTCTGACGCCGTTCTTCCTGTACCTGACCTATCGCGTCGGCAAGGTCCGGCGCGAGGTCTCGTCGGAGACGCAGAAGTCCCTGGCCGAGCTGAGCGCGACGACCGAGGAGACGCTGAGCGTGTCGGGGATCCTGCTCTCGAAGACGTTCGGCCAGCAGCAGAACATGATCGACAAGTTCCGCCGGCTCAACCGCAACCTGGCCATCCTCCAGATCCGCCAGGCGATGGTCGGCCGCGGGTTCTTCATGATCATCGGCACGATCTTCTCGATCATGCCGGCCTTCGTGTACTGGCTGGCCGGCACGCTGGGCCAGGCCGGCGTCCAGGGCGCGCCCTCGGCGGGCACGATCGTGGCCTTCACCACGCTCCAGAGCCGGCTCTTCTTCCCGCTCGGCCAGCTGCTCGGGATCCAGGTCGAGCTCCAGGGCTCGCTTGCGCTCTTCGACCGGATCTTCGAGTACCTCGAGATGGACCCCGAGATCATCGATGCGCCCGATGCGGTGACCAAGGACGGCTCGACCACGCGCGGCAAGGTGCGCTTCAACGACGTCTCGTTCCATTACCCGACCGAGGCCGTGCCGTCGGCGCGGGCGCATGAGGCCGCCGCCGACCTGGCGTCGGCTGCCGCGGGGGCCGGGGTCGCCGAGGCGGCCGAGGCGGCGGCCCCGATCCACCCGCTGGCCGGGCTCCCGACCATCGAGATCGTCCCGTCGTTCGGGCTCGACCACCTCGAATTCACGGCCGAGCCGGGCGAGCTGGTCGCGCTGGTCGGTGCCTCCGGATCGGGCAAGACGACGACGACGTA
>DASYJV010000018.1:0-7907 GCA_035996105.1 Candidatus Limnocylindrales bacterium
CGCCCTCGTCGTGGGCCTGCTCGTCGTCCAGGCCCTCGCCACGCTCTACCTCCCGGCGCTCAACGGCGACATCATCAACAACGGGGTCGCGACCGGCGACACCGGCTACATCCTGTCGACCGGCGCGCTGATGCTCGCGATCTCGGGGGTCGTCGTGGTCGTCTCGATCATCGCGGTCTATTGGGGCTCGAAGACCGGGATGTCCTTCGGGCGCGACCTGCGCAGCGCGATCTTCCGCAAGGTCGAAGCCTTCTCGCGCGCCGAGCTCGACACCTTCGGGACGGCGTCGCTCATCACCCGCAACACCAACGACGTCCAGCAGGTCCAGATGGTCGTTCTGCTCGGGCTGAACATGATGATCATCGCGCCGATCCTCGCGGTCGGCGGGATCATCATGGCGCTCCGTCAGGACGTGCCGCTGGCGGGGATCCTGGTGGTCATCCTGCCGGTCATGGCGCTCATCGTCGGCACTCTCATGTCCCGCGCGCTCCCGCTCTTCGCATTGATGCAGGTCAAGGTCGATCGCATCAACCAGGTCACGCGCGAGGCGCTCAGCGGGGTCCGGGTCATCCGTGCCTTCGTCCGCACGAAGCACGAGGAGGAGCGGTTTGACGTCGCGAACCAGGACCTGACCGCCACCGCGCTGCGCGTCAACCGGATGTTCGCGGTGATGCTCCCGCTGCTGATGGCGGTCTTCAACCTCTCCTCGGTCGCGATCCTCTGGTTCGGGAGCATCCGGGTCGACAGCGGCCAGATGCCGATCGGCAACCTGATCGCGTTCCTCCAGTACGTCATGCAGATCCTGTTCGCGGTGATGATGGCCGTCTTCATGTTCGTGATGGTCCCGCGGGCGATCGTCTCGTCCGGCCGGATCCAGGAGGTCCTCCGGACGCACCCCGCCATCGCCGATCCGGACGCCCCGGTGCCGCCGCCAGCGCCGACCGGGCGCCTCGAGCTCCAGGACGTCGAATTCCGCTATCCCGGGGCGCAGGACGCGGTCCTCCACCACATCTCGCTCGTCGTCGAACCGGGCAGGACCACGGCGATCGTCGGGAGCACGGGGAGCGGCAAGACCACCCTGATCAACCTCATCCCGCGCTTTTACGACGTCACCGCTGGGTCGCTGACGATCGACGGCGCCGACGTCCGCACGCTTCGCCAGGACGACGTCTGGGCCCGGATCGGGCTCGTCCCGCAGAAGGCGTTCCTGTTCACCGGCACGATCGCGAGCAACCTGCGGTTCGGGAAGGCGGACGCCACGGACGACGAGCTGTGGGCCGCCCTGCGCGTCGCCCAGGCCGAGACGTTCGTCAGGGAGATGGCCGAGGGTCTCGAGGCGCCCGTCACCCAGGGCGGCACGAACCTGTCCGGCGGACAGCGCCAGCGGCTGGCCATCGCCCGGGCGCTCGTCAAGCGGCCCGAGATCTACGTCTTCGACGACAGCTTCTCCGCCCTCGACTTCAAGACCGATGCCCAGCTCCGGGCCGCCCTCGAGCGCGAGATCACCGATGCGACCATCGTCATCGTGGCCCAGCGGGTCGGGACGATCATGGGCGCCGACCGGATCGTGGTCCTCGACGGCGGGACGATCGTCGGGATGGGGACCCATCGCGAGCTGATGGCCACCTGCGAGACCTACAAGGAGATCGTCTTCTCCCAGTTGAGCTCGGAGGAGGCGGCATGAGCGGGCCGGGACGCGGGCCGGCCGGACGTCCGCCGGCCCGCGGGATGGGCGGCGGGCCGTTCGGTGGCGCCGGCCTCCCGCCGGAGAAGCCAAAGGACTTCAGGGGCTCGTTCGGGCGGCTGATCGGCACCCTCCGACCGGAGGCGTCGCGGATCATCATCGTCATCCTGCTCGCCGTCCTGAGCGTCTCGTGCAGCGTGGTCGGCCCGAAGATCCTCGGCAATGCCACGGACATCCTGTTCGAGGGCGTCGTCGGCAAGCAGCTCCCCGCCAACGTCACCAAGGAGCAGGCGGTCGCGGCCCTGCGGGCCTCCGGCCAGACGCGCCAGGCTGACCTGCTCGCGAGCATGAACGTGACGCCCGGCAGCGGCGTCGACTTCACGGCGCTGCGGGACATCCTGCTCGTGGTGGCGGCGATCTACATCTTCAGTTCGCTGTTCTCGTGGATGCAGTCGTACACGATGGCCGGCGTCTCGCAGCGCACGGTCTACCGGATGCGCCGGGACGTCGACGCCAAGCTCTCCCGCCTGCCCCTCAGCTACTACGACAGCCACCCCCGCGGCGATACGTTGAGCCGCGTCACCAATGACATCGACAACATCGCGAACTCGCTCCAACAGACCCTCACCCAGCTCATCACGTCGCTGTGCACCATCATCGGCGTCCTCGCGATGATGCTCTGGATCAGCCCGATCCTGGCCATCATCTCGTTGCTGACCGTCCCGCTCTCGATCGCGGTGACGGTCTTCATCGCCAAGCGGTCGCAACAGGAGTTCGCGCGCCAGTGGGCGCGGACCGGCACCCTCAACGGACACGTCGAGGAGATGCACACCGGCCACAGCATCGTCAAGGCCTTCGGGCGCCAGCGCGAGGCGATCGACCGGTTCGACTCGGAGAACGAGCAGCTCTTCCAGGCGAGCTATCGCGCGCAATTCCTGTCCGGGACGATCCAGCCCGCGATGCAGTTCGTGGCCAACCTGAACTACGTCGCGATCTGTGTCATCGGCGGGATCCAGGTGGCGAGCGGCCAGATGAGCCTCGGTGGCGTCCAGGCCTTCGTCCAGTACTCGCGGCAGTTCACGATGCCGATCACCCAGACCGCCAGCATCGCCAACGTCGTCCAGTCGGCGGTCGCGTCGGCCGAGCGCGTCTTCGAGTTGCTCGACGAGCGCGAGGAGGCGCCGGACACCGCCCACGTCGGCATCCGGCCGCGGGTCCGTGGCCGGGTCGAGCTCGAGAAGGTCTCGTTCCGCTACCTCCCCGAGGTCCCGCTCATCGAGGACCTCGACCTCGTCGTCGAGCCCGGCCAGACAGTGGCCATCGTCGGCCCGACCGGGGCGGGCAAGACGACCCTGGTCAACCTGCTGATGCGCTTCTACGAGATCGACAGCGGGCGGATCGCCGTCGACGGCATCGATAGCCGCGAGATGTCGCGTGACGAGCTGCGCTCGACCTTCGGGATGGTCCTCCAGGACACGTGGCTCTTCCACGGCACGATCCGCGAGAACATCGCCTACGGCCGGGACGACGCGACCGAGGACGAGATCGTCGCCGCCGCGCAGGCGGCCCACGTCGACCACTTCGTGCGGACGCTCCCGGACGGCTACGACACGATCCTCGACGACGACGCGACGAGCGTGTCGCAAGGCGAGAAGCAGTTGCTCACGATCGCCCGCGCGTTCCTGGCCGACCGCCGGATCCTGATCCTTGACGAGGCGACCAGCTCGGTCGACACCCGGACCGAGGTCCTCATCCAGCGTGCGATGTCCAAGCTGATGCTCGGGCGCACGAGTTTCGTCATCGCCCATCGGCTCTCGACGATCCGCGACGCCGATACGATCCTGGTCATGGACCACGGCAGGATCATCGAGCAGGGTACCCACGAGGCGCTCCTCGCGAAGCATGGCTTCTACTTCGACCTCTACGACAGCCAGTTCGCGGAGCCGCTCCTCGACGCCGGCTGAGCCGGTTCACCGTGCCGGGCGGGATCGTCGGGCTTAGGATTGCTCGAAGGAGGTCCGATGGCGATCAGCGAGCACGCAGGACGACCCGCGGACCCATCGATCCTGGTCGACCTCGATGGGCTCGTCCGAGCGTACTTCGAGACGCGGCCCGACCCGACGAACCCGGCCCAGCGCGTGGCGTTCGGGACCTCCGGTCATCGTGGCTCGTCCCTGAACGGGGCGTTCAACGAGGCGCACATCGCGGCCACCACGGAGGCGATCTGCCGCTACCGCGAGTCGCAGGGGACCGACGGACCGCTGTTCATCGGCCGCGACACCCATGCGCTGTCCGCGCCGGCGTTCCTCACCGCCCTCCGTGTCCTTGCCGCGCACGAGGTCGATATCCGGGTCGACGCGGCTGACGGCTACACCCCCACCCCGGCGATCTCGCACGCCATCCTCGTCCACAACCGCGGCCGCCACGAGGGTCTCGGCGACGGCATCGTCGTCACGCCATCGCACAACCCTCCCGAGGACGGTGGCTTCAAGTACAACCCGCCCAACGGCGGCCCGGCCGACACGGACGTGACCAGCTGGATCCAGGACGAGGCGAACCGGCTGCTGGACGCCGATCTCGCCGGGGTCCGTCGCGTCCCGGTCGAGCACGCCCGCGCCCGGGCGACCGGCTACGACTTCGTGGCGACCTACGTGGAGGACCTGGCCTCGGTCATCGACATGGACGCGATCCGGGCGTCGGGTCTGCGTCTCGGCGTGGACCCGCTCGGTGGCGCGAGCGTCGCGTACTGGCCCGCCATCAGGGAGCGCTACGGACTCGATCTGACCATCACCAACGACGTCGTCGACCCGCAGTTCGGGTTCATGACCCGTGACTGGGACGGCCGGATCCGGATGGATCCCTCGTCGCCGTATGCCATGGCCCGGCTGGTCGAGCTGCGCGACCGGTTCGATGTCGCGTTCGCAAACGACACCGACGCCGACCGCCACGGGATCGTCACGCCGAGCGCCGGGCTGCTGAACCCGAACCACTTCCTGTCGTGCGCGGTGGCACACCTGTTCGGTGGCGGGCGCGAGTGGCGAGACGACGTGGCCGTGGGCAAGACCCTGGTCTCGAGCGCCATGATCGACCGCGTCACGGCCGATCTCGGGCGGCGGCTGCTCGAAGTGCCCGTCGGGTTCAAGTGGTTCGTGCCGGGTCTTGTGGACGGGAGCCTCGGGTTCGGTGGCGAGGAGAGCGCCGGGGCTTCGTTCCTGCGGCGCGACGGGAGCGTCTGGACGACCGACAAGGACGGGATCATCGCCTGTCTCCTCGCGGCCGAGATGACCGCCCGATCCGGCCGCGATCCCGGGCTGGCGTACCAGGCGCTGACCGAGCGATTCGGGGCACCCGTCTATCGCCGCATCGACGCGCCGGCGACGCCGGCACAGAAGGCCGTCCTCGCGAAGCTCTCGCCCGAGCAGGTCTCGGCATCGACCCTGGCCGGCGATCCGGTCACGGCGATCCTGACCACAGCGCCGGGCAACGGTGCGCCGATCGGCGGACTCAAGGTCATGACCGAGCACGGCTGGTTCGCCGCGCGGCCATCCGGGACCGAGAATGTGTACAAGATCTACGCGGAGAGCTTTCGCGACGAGGAGCACCTCGCGCGGATCATCGAGGAGGCCCAGACCGTGGTCGGGAGAGCGCTGACATGACGGAACACGACCACCACGAGCACGACCATGGCGGCGGCTACGTCGAGGCGATCGAGGCCGAGCGCGCCCGCAAGGACGACTGGTTCAGGGGCTCGCGCTCGAGCCCCATCCCGCACGATGCCCGCCACGCCTTCGCCGGGCTCCCCTATTTCGCGGTCGACCCGGCGCTCCGGTTCGAAGGGCTCACGCTCGAGCCGTATGCGGGCGACGAGCCGTCCGCCTTTCAGATCCCGACTTCCGACGGACAGCTTCGACCGGCCCACCGCGCCGGCACGTTCACCTTCGGGCTGGACGGAGCGCCGCGACGGCTGACCGCATACGTCCTCGATGGCGGAGGCGATGATTCGCTCTTCGTCCCGTTCCTCGATGCGACGAGCGGGCACGAGACCTACGGGGCGGGGCGATATCTCGACGTCGAAGCCGAGCCGGACGGCACCTACGTCCTCGACCTCAACCTCGCCTACCACCCGTACTGCGTCTATGCCGAGTCGTTTTCCTGCCCGCTCACGCCGGCCGAGAACCGGCTGCCTCTCCGCATCGAGGCCGGGGAGCGGCTCGCCGATGAGGCCCTCGCGCACTGATCGCGACGGCCCGACACGGCAGTGTGGTGCGGTCTGGTGGCGTTTCTGCGAGGTAGGCGCGAAACGGCGTGCTAGGATGCACCATCGTCACCACTCGTGATGATGCTCCGCGTGGTCACCCTTCCTCGAACGGGCCGTGCGATCTGCGATCCCCCGTTCGGAGAGTGTGGAGGTCAACGTGGCCACCGGTACCATCAAGAAGGTCGTCGCCGACCGCGGCTTCGGCTTCATCGCCGCCGAGGATGAGAAGGAATACTTCTTCCATCGTGGCGGACTCGATACGTCGCTCGATTTCGACCGCCTTCAGGGCGGCGAGAAGGTCGAGTTCGACGTCGAACAGAGCCCCAAGGGTCCTCGCGCCGCGCGCGTTCGCGCCGCCTGAACTCCCGCCCAGGCCTTCCGGGTCCCGCCCGGATCGTCTGGGCGTTTTCATGCCCGGCGCGGGTCAGTCGGGCGCCGCGGTCCGATTGCCGCGTGCTCGCCTGGCGGCGAGGATCGCGATCGAGCGCGCCTCGGCGCGATAGCTGGCCGTATCGACGAGGCTCGCCTCGACGAACGTGGAGGCCAGGTCGCCTGGCGCGTCCTGGCTGGTGTCGACGATCCGCCGCCAGCCGTCCAGACCAGGGTCGAGCGTGGGCAGCTCGAACTCGAGCGCTTCCCAGTAGGCGTTGAAGATCAGGTGGAGCGCGCCATTCTCGGCCTCGATCGTGAGCGCCACCGAGCGTGACGAGTCGGCGAGGTCGGGCTCGCCGAGGGTCACACCGCTCCAGCGCAGCGAGGCGCTGGCGAGCAGATCGAGCAGGTTCGTCTCGTCCGGCACGTCCAGCAGGCTCGCCAGGCGGCGGCGCAGCCGAAGAAGCCCCCTGGTGAACCGCAGGATGTCGGCATGGCGCTCGACCGCGGTCCAGTCGAACCAGCTCGTCGGGTCGTCCAGGCAGTAGGCGTTGTTGTTGCCACCCTGGCTGCGCCGGACCTCGTCGCCCATCAGCAGCATCGGGACACCGAGCGAGAGCAGGTCGAGCACCAGGAAGTTCCGGATCTGGCGTCGCCGGAGGCCCTCGACCGCCGGGTCGTCGGTCGGCCCCTCGACCCCGCAGTTCCAGCTCCGGTTGACGTCGGTGCCGTCGCGGTCCTCCTCGCCGTTCGCCTCGTTGTGCTTGTGGTCGTAGGCGACCAGGTCGGCCAGCGTGAACCCGTCGTGGCAGGTCACGAAGTTGATGCTTGCCTGGGCGTCGCGATGCTTGTGCCCATAGATGTCGGGGCTGCCCAGGAACCGCCTGGTCAGGGCCTGGACCATCCCGGGCTCCGCCCGGAGGAAGCCCCGGACATCGTCGCGGAACCGGCCGTTCCATTCGACCCAGCGCTCGCCGACGAAGCTGCCGACCTGGTAGAGGCCGCCGGCGTCCCATGCCTCCGCGATGAGCTTGGTGCCGGCCAGGATGGGATCGGTCTCGATCTCCCAGAGCACCGGCGGGTCGGCCATCGGGTTGCCCTGCTCGTCCCGTGACAGGATCGCGGCGAGGTCGAACCGGAACCCGTCGACGTGCATCTCCTCGACCCAGTAGTGGAGGCTGTCGAGGATGAGCCGCCGGACGATCGGCCCGTTCGCGTTCAAGGTGTTGCCGGTACCGCTGAAGTCCGAGTAGCGGCCGCGGTCCTCCGGGTCGAGCAGGTAGTAGTCATCGTTGGCCAGACCGCGATAGCTGAAGGTCGGACCGTTGGCGCCCACCTCGGCCGTGTGGTTGTAGACGACGTCGAGGATCACCTCGATGTCCGCCCGGTGGAGCGCCTTGACGAGGTCCCGGAACTCGTCGACCGGGCCGGTCGGACCCGGACCGCTGGCATAGGCAGCATGTGGCGCGAAGAACGACACCGGCTGATAGCCCCAGTAGTTGATGCGCCCTGGTGGCGCCGTCAGCGGATCGAACTGAAAGATCGGCAGCAGCTCGACGGCCGTGATCCCGAGATCGACCAGGTACGGGATCT
>DASYJV010000019.1:0-7003 GCA_035996105.1 Candidatus Limnocylindrales bacterium
TGGATCTGCCCGGACCCCGTCGGTCACCTGCAGGCGACCGGGCGTGACGCGCGTGGCCGGAAGCAGTATCGCTATCACACGCGCTGGCGCACCGGTCGGGATGACGAGAAATTCGAGGGACTGATCGATTTCGCGCGGGTCCTGCCTCGGATCCGCGAGCGGACCGAGGCCGACCTCGCGCGGCCGGGCCTGGCGCGCGAGAAGGTCCTGGCGGCGGTCGTTCGGCTGCTCGAGACGACCCTCATCCGGGTCGGGAACGACGAGTACGCACGGCTCAACCGCTCGTTCGGGCTGACGACCCTCCGGACGCGGCACGCCAAGGTCTCGGGTTCGAGTGTCCGCTTCCGGTTTCGCGGCAAGTCCGGCCGCCAGCACGAGGTCGGGCTGCGCGACCGACGGTTGGCGTCGGTGGTGCGCCGTTGCCAGGACCTCCCCGGCCAGGAGCTGTTCCAGTACGTCGGCACCGACGGCGAGCCACACGACGTCGCGTCGGAAGACGTCAACGCCTATCTCCGCGACATCTCGGGCGCCGACGTGACCGCCAAGGCGTTCCGGACGTGGGCCGGCACCGTCCTCGCATATCGCGCCTTGCGGGCGCTCGACCCAGGGGACGATGAGCGGACCGCGCGGCGGAACGTCGTCGAAGCCGTCAGGTTCACCTCGGATCGACTCGGCAACACGCCGGCCGTCGCCCGGCGGAGCTATGTCCACCCCGCGGTCCTCGAGGCTTACCTGGAAGGGACCCTCGGCAGCGCATTGCTCGAGGCGGCAGAGGAACAGATGGACCCACCCGCGATCGCCGATCCAGCGGAAGAGGCCGAGGTCGTCGCGTTGCTGCGCAGGACGACCGTCGCCCGCGACTCCCGTTCGGGCTGACGATCGGCGCTGCCCCGGGGGAGCGATCGGGACGGTCAGGCCTCGAGGGCTGGCCGGAGGCTGCCGAACCGCGCGAGCGCGAAACCGAACTCCGCTCCGTGCGCGGCGGAAGGTTTCGCCCACATGCGTCCACGCATCGCCGTCACGAGCCGATTGGCCACGTACAGGCCGATCCCGGCGCCCGCTCGCCGTGCAGCTGTCCCGGAACCCTTGCCCGAGAGCTCGAATGGCTCACCGACCCGGTCCGGCGGCTCACCCCGGTCGATGACACGCACCGTGACCTCGGTCGGCGAGACAGCGACGACGACCTCGATCGGCTCGGACTCACTCCCGTAGCGGATCGCGTTGTCGAGCAGGTTCCGGACGACATGGGCCACCATCTCCTCGTCGGCGCCGTCGGCGGTCGCGTCGCTCGCGCCGACCAGGCTGATCCGGACATCGGCGTGCCGCGCGACCTCGCGCTCGATAGCCACCCGCACGAGCTGACCGATCGCGACCGGCTCCCCGACCGGCTGGATCGACCGCCGCTCCGACCGCGCGAGCACGACCAGGTCCTCGACGACGCGATAGAGCCGATCCGCTTCCAGCCGTACGTCTTCGGCGACGGCGCGTGAATGGTCGGGCGACATCTGGCGGGTGGCGAGGAGCTGCGCGCCGCCGTAGATGGTGGTGACCGGGGTGCGGAGCTCGTGCGACAGGATGTCGAGGAAGGCATCCCGGTCGCGATCGTCGATGAGACCCATGCGCCCGGAACGGCGGGCGCGGCGAACCTGGCCTTCGGCCGATCGCGGGTGAGCCGTCGATTCGTGCGACACCATCTGGCAATCGTGCGCGGCCCACGGGTTCGCGGCCGTTAGCGCCCTCGGTGTTCACGTTACGGGAGCGTCGCGCCCGACCCCTCGCGAGGGGAAGGTCCGTGGGGCTCCGCGGTTTTTATCGCCCTGCAAGCCTTTTGGTGGCCGAACGCAGTGTCCCCCTGACGTGGTCTCCCCTAGCGTGAAGGCGCCACCCCACACGTTAGGAGGACTCGTATGAAGTCACTGTTCGCCCTGCTCATCCTCGCCGCGGCGCTTGCCGTGGGTGGATGTTCGACGCCCGCCGCTTCCAGCGGCACCTCGGCGGCTCCCGTAGTCACGCCGAGCTCGGCCCCGAGCATGATGGTCGGATCGCCCAGCCCGTCCTGATCTATCCCAGCGCGAACGACGAGGCGTCTCTCCGGAGACGCCTCGTTCTTTGTGGGTCGCCGTGCATGAAGAAGCCCCCGGGCGTTCGCCCAGGGGCTTCTGCGTTGGACCGAACTGAACGCTAGCGATTCATCTCGTTGCGGATGTTGTCACCGGCGTTCCCGACCTTGTCGGACACGCTCTCGTCGCCGTCGCTCTTGCGCCACTCGGCCCGGGGGTTGGTCCCGCCGTAGCCGCTGTTGCCGCTGGCGTCGTCACCGGCGTTGCCGAGATCCTTGCGGGCCTCGTCGCCGACGTTGCCGACCTTGTCGCTGAGGCTCTCGTGTCCGTCAGCGTCACGCCAGGCCTTCTTGGTGTCCTGCTCGCCTTCGCGATAGGTTCGCTTCGCGTCGTCCATGACGTCGGATCCTCCGATGTTTCCCCGTTGTCGCCCGGGTGGGCGACCAGTGCCGACACCGTAGAGTCGAACATCTACCACGCGTTCGCGACGCCGACGGTGCGGCGCTATCAGCCGCCTTGCAGGCTCCGCGTCGTGGTCGAGCGGGTGCGGCTGTTCCGGTCGAACAGGGTCAGGCACATCATGGCCGCGGGCACGAGGGCGCCGGCGACGAGCAGTCGGCTGGCGCCGCCGATGAGCAGGCCCACCGCAAAACCGAACGACAGCGCGGTCCCGATGGTCAGCATCTCGTCACTACCGGCGCGCATCTGCCGGTTCGCATCCTCGATCGCGGAGCGCGTCGTGGCGGCGACGTCCGGGAGCTTGCCCACGGCGTCCTCGGCAGCCCCGCGGACCGTCGTGGCGGCGTCGGAGACGGTGGCGCCGATGCTCGACTGACCATCCTCGGTCGCGGAAGCCTTGGAGTTCGCGCCGGAGTTCGCGCCGGCTTTGGGCCCGGATGTGGCGTCGTAGGTGCGGCTGGCCATGTCGATCTCCTTCTGAACAATTCAGTGACGGGACGTAGCTTGGCCCTGGAACGGCAACGGACGACCCAGGGAGGGGGCCCGGGTCGTCCGTGCTAGTCCTGGATGACGCCCCGTCACTGGCGTTCCAGGGAGGATCGATCGATTCGCTTGGTTCTGATCGTCAGCGTAGGTGTGGCGTCGATGCAACATCACGTTCCACCATGGTCGTCCGCATTGCATCCGCATAACGGTTGGATCGTCGGCCCCCGGACCCCCAGTGGCTCGGGGACCGACTGCACCGAGGATGCCCCCCGGCGGGTCGCGGACATATCGGTCCGCGCCCGCAGCGGCGTTGCAGCGATGTGGCGACTAGCGGGTACCCTGCGCGACGCTTCCCCGCCACGCCCCGGTCTCGGTCCCCCGGCTCTCGATGAACTTCTTGAACCGCTCCATGTCGCCCTTGGCGCGGCGTGCGACGAGACCGAGTGCGTCCCCGATCGATTCGACGGGACCCTCAGGCTCGACCTCGAGCTGGAGTGTCACGCGCGTCTTCCGATCGTCCAGTCGATGGAACGTCACGACGCCAGCGTTCTTGGCGCCCTTGACCGCGTGCCAGGCGACCCGTTCGTCGGGAAGCTGCTCAGTGATCTCGGCGATCCAGTGCTTCTTGATCCCGCCGATCTCGGCGCTCCAGGCGATGTGCGTGTCGTCGAGCTGCTCGACCTTCTCGACGCCCTCCATGAACAAGGGGAACTCTTCGAACTGGGTCCACTGGTCATACGCGGTCCGGACCGGGACATCGACGTCGATGCTTTCAGTGATCTGCGACATGCGATCCTCCTTGGAATGCCGAACGCCCACCAGGGCGGTGGGCGTTCGTGGCTGTTGGTCTCGGTCGTCTCCGACCGAAGCGTTACTGGACGTGTGGTCAGACGGCTCCGCGACCGGTGCGACTGCGGCCGGTCACCATGTTGACCACGATGACGACCAGGATCGCGCCGATGGTGGCGACGACGATCGAGCTGATGTCGAATGGGCCGTCGATCGGGTGGGTGTTGAACAGGACGCTTGCCAGGAAGCCGCCCACCAGGGCTCCGACGATGCCCAGGACGACGTGCCCGATGACACCCATGCCCTCGTCACCTTTGACGAGAAAGCCCGCGAGATAGCCGGCGATCGCGCCGAGGATGATCCACGCGATGATGCTCATGCTGTTCCTCCATCCCCACTGTGGGCCTCACACCCACCTGCTGGGGTCTATGCATCCCGAAGCCCGGGACCGGCCCTCAATGTCCGGTCTGGGACAGCCCGGCAGGACAACGTTCGCGGCGCCGCGCGTAACAACCGAATGTCAGCCGGAGCTGCCGACGACCACCGGATCTGCGCGACTTGCCCGGCTCGACGGACCTGCAATCCATCTGCGATACGCGCGACGGGGGGACGTGCATGCGCGGGATGGCCGGGATTCGATGCTCCGCTCGTCGGCGGGGACCGTTTCATCTGGAGGACACACATCGATGCTGCACCCATCAGCCTCTCGATTGGCACAACCGCTATCGCTCGAGCGCGAGGACGGCGACCGGGTCGACCGCTCGATGGACGTGTTGCAGTACGCGACCGCGTTCTTCGCGATCGTCGTCGCCGCCCTGCTCGCAGCACTCCGCTGACGACCGCATCCGGGGACGTCGGTCGCGGGCGGACCGCCCGGCTCTACGACGCGGACGGGAACGACCGCGAGGTCGAGCTCCAGCCCCGGATGGCGAGGAAGCTCAAGGAGCGGCAGCTTCTGTGGGTCGATCTCGCGGACCGGGACCGCGCAGCCCTTGACGAGGTGGTGGCTGCCGTCGACCTGGACCCCGCGGAGGCGGGACGCCTGGCGCACGAGGCGACCGAGGTCCGGCTGACCCAGTTCCCGGAACACATCCACCTCGTGCTCGAGGCGCTCGAGGCGCCCGACGACGGCGCTGCCGCCGCGCCGAACGCGAAGGCGGAGCGACGCTTCGTCGATGTCGTGGCCGGGCACAACTGGGTCCTGACGATCCACGACGGGCCGTTCGAAGCCGTCGCCCGTCTGGACGCCGGCACGGAAGGGGAGACCAAGCTCGGTGCCCTGGATGCGTCGGGCTTCATCGCCGCCATCGCCGACGAGGTCATCGCCGGGTATTTCCAGCTCATCGAGGGGATCGAGCGCGAGATCGACGAGCTCGACGAGCTGGCGCTCCAGCGCCGGCCCAAGGAAGATCTGCTCGCGGCGATCGTCGCCCTTCGCCGGCGGATCGGCCGGATCCGCCGGGCATTGGCACCGCATCGGGGTCCGTTCGCCGCGATGGCGCGTCCCGAGATGGCCCTCCACGAGGAGCTCGGCCAGCCATGGCCCGGCCTGAGCGAGCGTCTCGAGCGCGCCCTCGACTCGGTCGAGAACCTGCGCGAGCTGTTGCTTGGCACCTTCGACATCCATATGGGCAGGGCTGCCCAGGATGCGAACGAGGTCATGAAGGTGCTCACCCTCCTGTCGGCCATCCTGCTGCCGTCGGTGGTCCTCGCCGGGGTGATGGGGATGAACTTCCCGATCCCGTTCTTCGACGATCCGAACCACTTCCTGTGGGTCGTCGCGGTCATGATCGTCTTCGCCGTCGGGATGTTCTCGTTCGCTCGTTGGCGGCGCTGGCTCTAGCCTCTACTCCTCGAGCTCCGTCAGCGCGATCCCGAACTCCGCCCCGCCGCCCTCGCGTGGCGCCGCCCAGATCCGGCCGTTCATCGCCGCGATGAGCCGGGCGCACACGAACAGCCCGATACCCGCGCCCGTCGCCGTCCCGGCCGTCCCGGGCGAGCGATAGAACAACTCGAACAGCTGGCTCGTCTCCTCGGCCGGGAAGCCCGGCCCGTCATCGAAGACGCGGACGAGCACCTCGCCATCGCCCGCCTCGGCGACGATGGTCACCGTCGACTCCGCGCCGCCATATTTCGCCGCGTTGGTGAGCAGGTTCCGGATGACCTGCTCGACGTACGTCGGATCGGCCGTCACCGTCGGCAGCCCCGGCGCCACGTTGAGCACGAAGCTCACGCCCGGCCAGCGGCTCTGCTCGGACGCCACGACCCGCGGGAGCAGGCGCTGGATCAGGACCGGCTCCCAGCCGATGTCGCCCGCCCCCTCCGCGAACCGGTTCAACGCGACCACGTCCTCGACCAGACGCTGCAGTCGCTCGGCCTCCTCGTGGATGTCGCGGAAGATGCCCTGCTTGACCTCGTCGTCGAGCGTGGATTCATCGCGGGCGAGCAGCTTGGCGCCACCGAAGATCGTGGTGACCGGGGTGCGTAGCTCATGCGACAGGACGCCGATGAAGGTTTCGCGCACCGCCTCGCGGCGGCGGGCCTCGGTCACGTCCCGAAGCATCACGATCGTCTCCTCGCCGGCCATCGCGAGGCCCACGCCGATCGGGACTGGATAAGTCGCCAGTTCCACCCAGCGATCGGGATCCGCGCGTGTCGCGAGCTCGACCGGTCCGCCGAGTGCACCCAGTGGCGGGGCGATCCCCTCGGGATCATGGAGCTGGGCGAGGATGTCGGCATAGGTCCGCTGCTCGCTGTCCGGGAAGAGGCGCTCGCCGGCCGGGTTGCTCAGCGTGATCGTCCCGTCGGCGGCGCACACGACGACGCCTTCGCCGATCGCCCGGATGACGGCATTGAGCTCGGCGGCTCTCGCGTGCTCGGCCTGGGCCAGGCGCTGCAAGCGGACCTGGACCTCGATGCGGTCCCGGATGTCACGGGCGATGGCCACGATGCCGCGTCGCCCGCCGGGCAGGTCGATGGGCCGCAGGACGACCTCGCCCGTCGTCATCCGACCGTCGGCGATGGGGAATTCCATCCGGACGGTCGCGGCATCGCGCTCCCCGTTCGCGAGCGGCGCGATGAGCCCGGCCAGTCGGGCCGCCTCGGCCGGCGTGATGAGCGTGTCGACCCGCCGGCCCATCAGCTCATCACGGGGCCGCCCGAAGAGCTCCGTGGCGCCCCGGTTGACCTCTTCGATGAGGCGCGACTGG
>DASYJV010000020.1:0-7240 GCA_035996105.1 Candidatus Limnocylindrales bacterium
GCCATGGAAAGCGGCGAGCGCGCGTCGTTCGTGGCGACCGGCCAGACCGGGATGATGATCGAAGGCTGGGGCGTAGCGGTCGACCGGCTCGTCAGCGACTTCGCCCAGGGCACCGTCGAGTGGCTCGTCGAACAGGGCGAGATGCTCGGTGACTGGGTGTTCGTCGAGGGCCAGGGCTCGCTCGACCATCCCGCCTACTCATCCGTGACGCTGAGCCTGATCCACGGGGCGACGCCGCAGGCGATGCTCATGGTCCACAAGCCCGGTCTGGTCGAGCACGCCTTCGATCACCTTCCCGAGGCATCCTTCCCGATCGCGTCGCTGCCGGGTTTCATCGAGCTGCACGAGCGCGTCGCCGGTCTCGTCGCGCCAGCGAGGGTGGTCGCGGTGGCGCTCAATACCTCGCTTTACCCGGACGAGGCCGACGCTCGCGAGGCGATCGCGGTGGTCGCCCGCGAGACGGCGCTGCCGGCCGATGATCCGTTCCGGTTCGGCCCCGAGCGGCTGTGGGCAGCCATCCGCGAGCGTGTCGACGCGCTGCCTGGGTTCGCCGGCGGATGACCCTGTCGCTGACCCACGAGGTCCTCCACCTCGCCCTGCGCGACCCGTTCCGGATCGCCCGCGAGGATCACGCCTCGGGCGAGGGCGTGACGACCGTCCTCGTCGAGCTCCGCGACGACCGCTTCCCCGACGTGGTCGGGGTGGGGGAGGGCTACCCGGATCGGTTCTATGGCGAGACGCCGGAGACGATGGCGGCGGCGATGCGCTATCTGGTGGGTCGGATCGACCCTGCCGAAGTCGACTACGACGCAGCGTCGGCTGGCGGTTCGCTTGCCGGGATCGCCCGGCGACTCGCCGGATCGATCCGCTGGAATGGCGCCGCCAAGTGTGCCATCGACATCGCGCTGCACGACCTGGTCGGCAAGGTCGTCGGACGGCCCGTCCACCAGCTGCTCGGCCTGTCGTCCGACATCCCGCCGACCGACTTCACCATCGGGATCGACGAGCCCGGGATCGTTGCCGCCCGCGCCGCCCGCGCGGCCGATTTCCCAGCGCTCAAGATCAAGCTCGGCGGGCCCAGGGATCTCGACACGCTGCGTGCGGTCCGGGCCGTCTACGAAGGACCGATCCGGGTCGATGCCAACACCGGCTGGTCGCGAGACGACGCCACCCGCCTGCTGCCCGAGATCGAGACGCTCGGCGTCGAGTTGATCGAGCAGCCATTCCCGGCGCGCGCCTATCGCGACCTGGCCTGGCTCCAGGAGCGGACCTCGATCCCGATCGTCGCCGACGAGAGTGCGGTCGGCATCGACGACCTGGACGCCCTCGTCGGCATCGTCGCGGGCGTCAACGTCAAGCTGGCGAAATGCGGTGGCATCGCTCCGGCCCGGGCGATGCTGGAGCAGGCGCGCGAGCTGGGATTCCGCACGTTCCTCGGCTGCATGGAGGAGACCTCGGTCGGCATCGCCGCGTCGGCGGCGGTCGCGTCGCTTGCCGACTGGGTGGATCTCGACGGCTGTCTGCTCCTGGCCGACGACCCGTTCGAGGGTCTGACGCTGGACGCGCGGCACTGCTGGACCCTGTCTGGTGCCCCGGGCCTCGGGCTGACGCGACGCTTCTGAGCGGCGTCGTGCCCCGACGGCCGACGGCTTCGGTGAACGCGTGTTCGTGTGGATAAGTTGGTGGAAGAACTCGTGGACAAGCCCCCTTCCGGCGCCAGCGCATCGGGCCTACGATGGTCGTCCACCGGTTGCCGAGGGCCAAGGGATGGGGGCGACCGGGAGCCTTAGAACGATGTCCGAGGGTTGGATTTCGGTCCTACAGCTCGGGCAATGTTTCGTGTTGCCGTCGATACCAGGAGAAGAGGGACGCCATCGATGGATCCACGCACCGCCGCCTCGGGGATCACGGATCCAGATGCCGTCGAGTTCGTGCGGTTCTGCTTCCGTCGCAGACGGGTCGGTTGGCCCGAGCTGTATGACGAGATGTGCGCGGTCGCCGCACGCGGGCTCTTCCGTGGCTACGACGCCGATGACCTTGCAGGCCTCGGCATCGGGTTCAGCCTGTTCGACATGCCCGCCCTGGCCGTCCTGTCGACACGGATCGTGGCGGAGGAGCAGGCGCTCCGACGGCCGGTCGCGGTCATGATCCGGGCAGATCCGCCCGGGACATCGGCACCCGTCCAGGTTGAGCCCGATCCGGCCCCGATGCGGCCACGGCCGCTACCGAGCCCGGAGATCCGTGACGAACGAACCTTCGACGTCCCCGTCCGCCTCGCCCTGGTGTCCACCGGCGCCTGACAGCGCGTCCTTCGCGACGATCTGACGATCTCTTCCCGTCACTCATCGACGGACCGGTCGACCCCCGCCCCCACAGCGGGGGTCGATCGATTCAGGCGCGGATGCGACGCCGCGACATCTCGCCCTCGATCTGACGTTCCGCTTCCACGTAGCGATCGATCTGCTCGCGGAGCTGGTTCGCTTCGGGGGTGTAGAGGTGGACCTGCTGCTGGAGGATGTACGACAGCCGCCGACTCGTCATCCGAACGTGGTCGAGGTTCTTCATGAGGACCAGCGGGTCCATCGCCGCCAGGTCCGACGGGTGGTACATCTGCTGCATGGCGGCATTCTAGAGGGAGCGCAGGCCCCGCTGCGGCCAGGTCCAGTCCACGTCGAGCGGCGCTCCCGCGAGCGCTCGCCGACGGCCCGCCTCGGTGGCGCCGAGCACGAGGATCCGGTCCGTCTTCGTGGCCCGGCCCGCTTCGTCGCCCCACAGCTTGGTCATCTTCTTGACCGCGGCGACGTCGTCGAGGGCGACGCCCGCCAGCTTGTAGCCCTCGGGCTCGGCGGCAGCGACCCACGTCCGCTCAGCCAACCCCACGCCGCCGCGGAGATCCCGGCCACGGTCGGTCTCCACGTCACCGATGACCAGGACGACCACGGCATCGTCCGCGAGCACCGGCCGGAGACCGGCCAGGACCTCGCGCAGGAACAGGAGATAGGGCTCGCGGTGGTGGGCGTCGTCGAGCGTCGCGTCGATGGCCCGCGCATCGAACCCGAGAAACCACGTGCGCAGCCAGTTGTAATAGCCGTACTTGACCACGCGCAGGTAGGGCGGTGAGGTGACGACCAGGCGGGCGCGGTCCGAACGCCCTCGGGCACGCAGCGCGGCCCTTGCCCGGGGCGCAACGTCGCGGGCGTCGCCGAGCAGCGCGATGCCCTCGATCGATGGTGGTGCCTGTCGGAACAGCCGATCGAGCTTCTTGGACAGGCCATCGAAGACATCCCGCTCAGGGGACGCGAACGCGGTCCGGGCCGCGAAGTCGCGGACGTAGCGCGGCGCCATCGAGAAGGTGTTGGGCATGATCTCCGAGAGGTAGCTCGCGCTCTTGCCGTGCAGGATCCCGGTCAGCGCCGCCGCCAGGAACCGATCGGTCCGGTCGTCGAGCCGGAGCGCGGACCGGACGAACAGGAGCTGGCCGAGCGTTCTCGGATGGAATGCCAGGGCGACCTCGGCCGGGACCGGCTCGGTGCCCATCGAGGCCGTCGACCCGGAGCCGGCGGCCGGCACGTTCGTGTCGATCCCGGCCGGATCGCCGGCGACGCGCGCCCCGAGCGCGAGCCAGTCGGCCGAGCCGGCATGCCACGCCAGCCGGAGCTGCGCCAGGCGGGTCCTCGCCTGCGCCTGGGTCGAGGGCTCGACCTTGGCCGCAGTCAGCAGGTGGGCGAAGGGGTTGAGATCGTTGCCGACACCGATGCGGCCCTCGGCACAGGCCTGGAGCGGGGTCGTCCCGCGGCCGGAGAACGGATCGAGGACGACGTCGCCGGGCCGGCTATATCGAGCGATGAAGGCATGGGTGAGGGCTGCAGGGAAGCTGGCCAGGTACGAGCACATCGGGTGGAAGGCGTGGCCCCAGAGCCGCTGCTGGTCCTTCCATTCGGGTGCGAGGGCGATCGGCGGCAGTTCGAGGGGCAGCTCGAGGGCGAGCTGACCTGAGCCTACGGCCCGCGCAGGACGTGCCGACATGGTCGATCCCGGTCCTCCCAGTCCCAGCCCCGATCCCGGTCGGTGCGATGGGGCGCGGAGTGTAGCACGCTCGGAATCGGCGGCTGCACGTTCGATCACGCTGGCTGCGGGGCGAGATCCGGTGCGATCGAGCACCGATCCCTCGCGCCGCGGACCGGCTGGCCTCATCATGCACCCCGAGAGTCCCCGTAGCTCAGTGGACAGAGCAGCCGCCTTCTAAGCGGAAGGTCGCAGGTTCGAATCCTGCCGGGGGCGCCAGTCCGGTGGCGCCGCGGTCGAAAGCCGGTTGCAAGCATCCCGTCACGTTGCCCCATTGCTCAGAAAGCGCAGCCGACGTACCATCTCCAACCCGACGGCATGCGGCGGAGTTACCGGGACCCGCGTGCGAGCTGCGGAACGATGCCACCCGGGAGGGCGAGATGTCCGATCACAAGGCCGACTTCAGCGCCAACGGCAGCGGGGCAAGCGGCCGCGCGGTCGGTGCCGAGGGGCAGCCGGGCGCCGGAGAGGCCGACGAGACCGCGTTCCTGGCCGAGCTCGCCCGAGCGATGCAGAGCACCGCGGCCGCCGAACAGGCTCGCAACGCCGAGGGAACCGAGCAGCGTCGCCAGGTCCACATCGACGCGATCCGGGCTCGCGAGGCCCTCGAAGCCGAGGAGCTGCGCGAACTGGCCAAGGAAGACGTCAAGGGCATCGACGCCTGGTCCGACGGCGAGATCAAGCGGATCAAGCTCGAGCGTGAGCGGCGGATCGCCGCGCGCCGCGATCAGCTCCAGATCCGGCTCGAAGAGCACCGCAACGTCGTCTCGCGCGAGGTCGAGGCCGTCGAGGCCGCGATCGCCGCGTACAAGGCCGAGATCGACCACTACTTCCGTCGCCTTGAGGCCGAGACCGACCCGGTGGCGATCGCCCAGCACGCCGGGACCCGCCCGCCGTTCCCCGTGCTCGACCTGATCGGACCTGACCAGGCGCCTGCCTCGTCGGAGTTCCGGCATGTCAGCGCCGCGCCCGTGGCCACGCAGCCTGCCCCGGCCGAGGCCGTCGCCGCCGAGGCGCCCGCTGCCCCGGAGGCCCCGGTCGAGCCGGCGTCCGTCGAGCCCGAAGCCGCCGTTGAGCCGCCGATCGAAGCGCCAGTCGAGGCCCAGGCCGAGCCGGCCCAGGCCGAGGCCCAGGTCGAGCCGGCCCAGGCCGAGTCCGATGCCGCGTTCGTCGCGGTCGTGGCGGTCGCGCCGGAAGCAGAGGCAGGAGCCGCCGCCAGCGAGGCGCCGGCCGACGCAACGCCGGAACCGGTCGTCGCGCAGGCGAGCGAGGCGAACAGCGAGGCGCCCCAGGAGACCGCCCAGCCGGGCGAGGCTGCCGAGACGCCGGCCGACCAGGATGCAGCCCAGGAGCCGGTCGGTGCGCTTGCCGAGGCGCGCGTCGTGATGCCCAAGAGCACCGGCGCCGGGTCGTGGCTGCGCTGGCCGAATAGCTCCTCGGATCAGTCAGACAACAACCGATAGGGCCCATCGTCGCGCTGATCCCGGCCTACCAGGAGGGGCCGCGGGTCGCGGCCGTGGTGGCCGGCGCGGCGGCGCATCTCCCGGTCATCGTCGTCGACGACGGCTCGACCGATGACACGGCCGCCCAGGCCGAGGAGGCCGGCGCGACCGTCGTGCGCCAGGCACCCAATGCGGGCAAGGGAGCCGCGCTCCGGGCGGGCTTTCGGGAGGCGATCCGCCAGGACGCCGCCGCGGTCGTGACCCTCGACGGCGACGGTCAGCACGACCCCTCGCAGATCCCGCTCTTCCTCACGGCGTACGAGGCCGGCCGTCCCGAGCTCATCATCGGGCGGCGCCATTTCGGATCGATGCCACCGGTCCGGCGGCTCTCGAACACGCTCGGCGGCTGGGTCTTTTCGGCCGCGGTCGGGCGGCGCGTCGCGGACAACCAGTCGGGCTACCGGCTCATCGGCCGGCGCCTGATGACGACCCTGCTCGACAGCGAGGAATCGGGGTTCGAGTTCGAAGTCGAGATGATCGCCCGCTGCATCGCACTCGGCTTTCCGATCGCGGAGGTGCCGATCCGCACGATCTACGCGGGCGAGCCGAGCCACATCCGGCCGGTCTCACATCTGCGCAGCTTCCTTCGGGTCAGCCGCGCCGCGCGGCGGATCGTGCGGGGTGGTCGCTAGATCGACCGGACGCGGGCGTGACGGGGGCCGACCGTCAGCGAGGTCCCGCTCGACCGTCGCTCGACCGCGAAGCGAACGTCGGCCGCCTGTGCCCGCGCCAACCCTGTCGATGCGGCGGCCTCGGGACGAGCGAGCGCGACGAGCCGGACGCGGGTCGCCGTGCCGCGCTTCACCAGCTCGATCGCGGCGCCGATGGCTTCAAGGTCACGCTCAAGGGGATCGTCGGCGAGCGACGGGAATGGCAGGATCGGCGTGAGGTCCATATCCCCACCGTATCGGCCGCCCCAAGAGGGGATCCCCGGCGCATGGAGGCTCGCCGCTCAACAACCGCTCAAGCCGGAGGCTCGTCGGCCTCCGAGATGCGATAGCCGATCCCCGGCTCGGCGACGATGAGCCCGCTCGCTCGGCCGGTCGGATCCGCGGCATCGAGTTTTCGGCGGAGCCGGCTCACGTAGACATGGAGGTAGTGCGCCTCGTCCCCGTAGGCCACACCCCAGACCGCACGCAGCAGACGGCCCCGGGTCAGCAACCGGCCGGCCTGGCCGATCATCGTCTTGAGCAGCTCGTACTCACGCGGCGTCAGGTCGAGCGGAACGCCGTCGACCGTCACCAGGCGCTCGGTCGTGTCGATCTGGATGGGTCCCAGGCGGATCCGCCCCGTCGGGTCCGCCCCCGGGCCGCCGGACCGTCGCAGCAGCGCGCCGACCCTCGCCCGGACCTCCGGGACGCCGAACGGTTTCGTGACGTAGTCGTCTGCACCTGCCTCGAGGGCGTGGACCTTGTCGCCCTCGGACTCGCGCGCCGACAGGACGAGGATCGGGGTGGTGGCATCCTTCCGGACGTGCCTGATCAGGAGCAGGCCGTCCGCGTCCGGGAGCCCGAGATCGAGGAGGATGACATCGGGTCGGCTCGCTTCCCACGCGTGCATCGCCGACCGGACCTCGCCCGCCTCGACGACGCGGTAGCCGTGCGCCGAGAGGTTCGCGGCGAGTGACCGGCGCGTCGCCTCGTCGTCCTCGACGAGCAGGATGTGCGCTCCGG
>DASYJV010000021.1:0-8982 GCA_035996105.1 Candidatus Limnocylindrales bacterium
GTCGAACGCGACTTCGCCGAGGAGACTGCAAACCAGGTCCGGGGCTTGCGGACCTGGCAGACCGACGAGTTCGAGCACAACGGCCTGCGCGCCGATGGCGAACGCGTCCTGGGCCGATTGATCGACCTCATGCGGGGACGCGCCTAACGGCGGACCCGATAGGTGAGATGCGTCGCGAAGGGCGACTGCACCGTGCGCACATGCTCGAGATCGATGGACCGGTCGAACCCTTCGAACAGGCGTTTCCCGGCGCCGAGGACCACCGGCGCGATCGAGACCGTCAGCTCATCGACATGACCGGCGGCGAGGGCCTGTCGGATGATCTCGGCGCCGCCCATGACGTGGATGTCCCGCTCGCCGGCAGCCTCTCGCGCCCGGGTCATCGCCTCGTCCAGGCCGTGGGCGAACTCGAAGCCGGCGTCGTGGGGCACGTCGTCGGGGTGGTGGGTGACGATGAAGAACGGGACCGGCCACGGGTTCGTGCCGCCCCAGCGGTCGGCGGCTTCGAACGTGCCGCGGCCGGCGATGACCGCGCCGGTCCGAGCCATCAGGTCATCGAGATACTCCTTGTCGGCGCCGATCGGCTCGCCGCGTGGTTCCTGGGCATACGACCACGGGCCGCCGAAGACCCAGTAGTGCAACCGCTCGCCACCCTCGCCGAGACCCTTGCCCGGCCCGTCATCGGGCCCCGTGATGTAGCCATCGAGCGAGGTCGTGATCCCCGCCAGCACCTGAGTCATCGCATCACCTCGTCGTGTCGAGCGGTTCGGTGTCATTCGGACCCAGCGCGATCCCGGTCCGCTGCCACTCCGCGTAGGCGGCCACCAGACCGTCGTCGTCGACGGTCAGCTCGGCCTGGAAGTCGCCGCTCGCATAGCGGTAGGTGGATTCGTCGAGACGCGTGTAGGTCTGCGCCGCCTTGACCACGACCAGCTCGGGGAACCGGATCCAGGCTGCCTTGATCGTGCTCGATGCGCCGATGCCGAGTCGGAGCCGGCGGATCGGCAGAGTGTTCGTGGACGGACTGCAGCCGAGGTCGACATCGGTGCAACCCTTGAGCGCCTTCACGACCGTGCCGTCGACGCTCCAGTTGCCCTTCGCATCCCGTTCGAGGGTCAGC
This sequence comes from Candidatus Limnocylindrales bacterium, assembly GCA_035996105.1. Classification (GTDB taxonomy): domain Bacteria; phylum Chloroflexota; class Limnocylindria; order Limnocylindrales; family CSP1-4; genus SPCO01. Next base: position 1,121 of record DASYJV010000021.1, read on the forward strand.
GACCGCTGCTCGAAGCCGCGCAGGTCGCGAACGTGGACCGCGGTCGTCAACCCCGGCGCGTCGGCCAGCACCCGGTATTCGATCCGGACCGGCAGGCCGTCTTCCGCACCCAGGATGGTCCCGACCATGGAGAGCCCGCTGTCGCGCAGGGTCAGCGTGCAGTGTTCGTCGGTCACCACCTCGTCGGAACGGCGCCACGCTATCCGTCTCGTCGCCATGCCGATCACCTCCGCTCAGGAGGGTAGCGCCCGACGGCGCTCGGTGGGCACAACGAAGATCCGGCCCCGATCGCTCGGGGCCGGATGTCGGTCGAGGTGCGGCGGAGGTCAGACCGGGACGATGACCGGTTCGAGGACCTTGCCGGTCTGCGGCCGCTTCTCCGTCTCGCGCACCTTCTCGGTCTCGGGCCGGGTGGCCCAGATCAGGCCGAGGCCGAAGAGCAGGAGCAGGCCGCCCATGGCGCCGGCGATCCCGGCGATGCCGAGGCCCATCTGAAGGGCCGATGCGGTGACGGTGCCGACGCCGAGCTGACCGACGAGGGCAAGCGCGGTCGGCGTCCAGACCTTGTCACGGGCGAGCGCCTCGATCGGGTTGGTCCGGTCGAACCCGGTCCAATACTTGCCGGTGTTCGTGAACTCGTGGTCGCCGGCCGGGATGATCGCGCCGTTGTACTCGGTGTCCTTGGCGAGCGTGACCGTCACGACCGCGTGGAGCGTGTGCTCGGTGACGGTGGCCATCTGGTACATGTACTCGGTGGCCGTGTTGACGACCGGGTCGTTCGGGTTGAGGTCTGCGGCGACGACCGGGTAGCCCCAGTCATCCCTGAGCAGGGCCATGATCGCGACAGCGCCTTCGACCTTGCCGCCGTCGGTGAGCTGACCCTGATCGTTGTACTTGAGCGTCACGTTCTCGACGGCGCTGAACGCCTTGAGTGACGCGGCGCCTTCCTGGGTCTTCACGAAGGTGTAGCCGCCCACGAGAACGAACGCCAGGCCCGCGACCATGAGCGCGAGTCCGAGCTTCTTGAACCGAGTCGTCATCTGGATACTGTCCCTTCTCGTACGACCACCAGCCTCCGACGCGTTCGCCAGGAGCATGTCAGCTCGCACATTCGGCTTTGGGCCATCGTTGCGGCCCGTTGAGATCCTGTGGTCATAGTCGCTGCGCGACCGTCCGATCGAGATGAGCCAGAAGCGTGGTATCCGGGGGCCGTTCGGCCCCTTCTGGTGCGGTTTCGTGCACGGCCGAGCGTCGTCAAGCGCCGCCAAGGACCCGAACATCGGCTGCTGGCAGTCCGCTCCACCAATGGCTGTACCGTCGGTAGACGATCGGCTCACGATCGGCGAGGAAGGCGATGAGGAGCCGCGCCTCCGCTTCGAGTCCCTCCCACGCCGCGTCCGACAGTCGCCCGAAGGAGGTCGCCTCGATGCCGCCATCGACCGGGCGCCAGACCCCGGCCACGTAGCCGTCCACGAGCATTGTGGGCAGGACGTCGCCGTTGTTCCGGATCACCAGCGCCCTGACCTCCGGCGGGATGATCCGGGTTCGGTCGGCATAGGCGAGGAGCGTGCTGTCCCACATCGCCATGAACCGTGGCGGGGCAGGGGCGTCCTCCGGCGGGAGCAGGCCACCGGCGATGTCGAATAACTCGACTCCAGCCGGGCCCTCCAACCGCACCAGCTTGTGGTCGAGCGCCGCCAGCGCGTCGCGGATCGGCGACACGTACTTGGTGGAGAACTGCGCGATATCGCGCAACGAGGCCGGCCCGAACCCCTCGAGATACCGTTCCACGAGGTGCTGCACCGCTTTCGCCTCGTCGCTCCAGCGCGGCTGCGTGGGTGCCGCTACGTACGATGGCCGTGGCCCGAACGACCAGGGCGGCGAGGTCGACGAGTGGACGAATGGCGCGAATCGGCGCAGCGCCCACCAGACGCTCGACTTGGGCAGCTCGCCGAGTCGGTCATCGAGCCAGCCCTCGATGTCGGCATTGCTTCGTGGCTTCGCGCCGAACTCGAGCAGGAGCGGGATCAGCGCCTCGGCGTCAGCGATGGACAGCCCGGCGCGAGTGAACCGTGGATCGCCGAGACAGGAGGCGCGCAGGGACGGCTGCATGGCCTGGTGGAACGCGGGATAGTCGGCGGCGTCGACCGCATGCAGCGTGATCCGCATCAGCGTCGCCTTGACGATCGTGGCATCCGCGAACGCGCGGTCGAGCTCCGCCGGATCGAGATCGATCACCCGGCTCCACAGCGCGATGTAGGGCGAGGCGGGCTCCTGCGCCTGGAGCGCGACGATGCGACGCACCGCGCTGAGCACATCGATCCGCTCGCGCCCGAGCAGCAGTTGGCGGCCGAGCGTGGCCCGGTTGAGCTGTCGAGCCGTGAGCCGCATCGGCGAAGCCTACCGGCGGCGGTCGGTACGAGGTGTGGATGCCTTGACCGCGCCTCCATACTCCAGCGGTGCGAGCCGCCTCGACGTTCGTTGCTCGATGCCTGGTCGGCGCGATGATCGTGACCGTGGCCGGCTGCGGCTCGACACCCGCGGTGGCCACGCCGACGCCGACTTCGTCTGCGCAGGCCGCGCCGTCCAGCGGAGCGCCCGCAAGCCCCGCCGACGCGCAGTTCCGGGCCTATCTCGATGCGCTCGCGACGGCCGCTGCTCCGACAGCCGATCGGTCGGTCCGCAGCGACGCCCTGCTCACGGACATGGGGATTCGCGAGTCGCTCGGGAGCGGTGCGGCAGGCATCCTCGACCAGGCACGGACGACCGAGCTGGCGGTCCAGCCGGCGACGAGCGCGCTGCCGGGCACCGGCTCACAGATCGTGCTGGCACGAGCCGTCCTCGCCCTGCCGCAGGTCCCGGCACTGCCTGCCTCGATCACCGCGCGCGAATACCTCGCCGGTGCCACGGACGCGGTGGGCCGGTCGGGCGCGGGGTCGCTTCACGCCGGACCGGTCATCACCGTCGCGACCTCCAACGAAGGCGGCGCGACGTCGAATGTCCAGGTGACGACCACGATCGACGTCAGCGTGGCCGGATCGAAGGTGACCGTCACGGTCCAGAAGAACACGCACGCCGCCGTCTCGGACGCGACCGGCGCGCCGGTCTTTGACGAGACCCGAACGCACAAGCTCGTGGCCAGCATCGACGTCTGCCCCACGCCCGCGGGGATCGTGGATGGATCGGTCGACAATGTCCTGAGCTCGGCCGCCAGCACCTACCCGGGCAGCGGCGGGCGAGTCGGCTCCAACGCCACCGCGAGCGCGACGAGCACCAGCACGTTCGCCGGCCACGTCGACGACAGCGCGGTCCTCGGCAACGTGACCCAGGACTACGCGCACACGGAACAGTTCAAGCGCACCGCGTCGGCCAACGGCGGTCCCCAGGCCTCCCGTGAGGGCCAGTTCACCTTCAGTGAGGGCGGCGTGAACGACGGCGTTCCCGTCGGCGGTGACTGGTCCCTGACGCTCGGCGACCACTCCGCATCCACGGGCAAGGTCGATGGGTCCGGCGATGTGACCACGTCGATGATCGTCGCGACCGCATTCAGCGAAGCCGACGACTACGCGACCGTGAACCTCGCCTACGTCGCCTCTCAGAAGCTGTGGCGGACGAACCGCTGCGTCATGGTCACCTCACCGACCTACAACGTCGAGTCGGAGCTCGTCCCGTCCGGTCTCCCGGCCCATTCCGAGGACGTCGACCAGGGCAGCTCGACTCCATTCGACGCCGGCCTCAAGCACCGCTTCCAGGCGCCGCTCAGCGCATCGATCAAGGCCGAGCTCATCAATGGCAAGGAGAAGGTCACGCCCGGGGCGATCGAGAAGCCGCCGGGCTCCCTGACCTACGAGGCGCCTCCCGAAGATGGCAAGGACGCCCTGGTCAAGCTGACCTCGACCTCCCGGCAGGGGATCGGGACGCTCGTCCTGTTGTTCCACACGGGTGGCCAGAAGCTCAAGGTCTCGATCGTCGGCACGATGACGACCGCTGGATTCGGGGTGTCGTACGACACGAAGCTGACCGTCAAGAACCTGCAGCTGGCGCGGCTCCCGGATGGCTCATATGCCGGCACTGCCCCGGCCACAGCGGAGATCCGGCTCAAGATCGCCGACTGTCCGAGACCCTACGTCCAGACCGGTACGCTCCGACTCACGGCGACCCGGGAGAAGGTCGAGGACCCGTCGCTGCCCGCGAGATGGCTGGTGAAATGGGACCCGGCGACCCGTTTCAGCGGGACCGGGGCCTGCCTGGGTGTCCCGCTCGATTCGTTCACGGGGTCTGGCGAGACCGGGCCGGTGGCCGGCTTCATGACCGTCCTCGGCGACCTCGACTTCGCGGCCGCGGGCGACCAGGAACACATCCTTCGGTCGAAGGCGATCGGGCCGTCGACCAACAAGCTCGACGCCACGGTGACCGGCGAGATCGTCAGCAAGTCGGGACCCTAGCGACCCACGACCGCGAGACTGGGGCGTTCTGGTGGAGTGACGAATGGTCACCTCGCGATGATCGAATGCCTACGCCGCACGATCGAGGTTTCGGGGTACCCTTACCGCCCTCGAGGGAAGGGGCCCTATTGAGAATCGCGCGAGCGGCACTGGCCGCTCTTCTGGTCATCGCGCTGACACCGTCGCTCAGCCTCGCGGCCCAGACCCGCTCCACGGGTCCGGTTTCGACGAGCGCATCGAGCGCCTCGGGGGTCGGCTTCGACATCTCCTGGCCGCAGTGCGACCTCCCGTACCCCTTGGATCCAGCCTTCGCGATCATCGGGGTCAACCGGGGGATCGTGTTCAGCGCCAACCCGTGCCTCGCCAGTGAGCTCGCGTGGGCGGGCGGACCCAATGCCGCGCTCTACGCCAATACCGGCAATCCGGGCCCTGAGCTCTCGAGGCACTGGCCGGTCGGCCAGACGCTGCCGCAGGTCTGCGACGCGGCGAACCCCGACAGCGCGGCGTGCGCCTTCGACTACGGCTATAACGCCGCCGCGGACTCGTTCACCGTCGCGGCCGCTGCGTTCAACGCCAACGGATCGATCGATTCACCCGCGTCGAGCACCTGGTGGCTGGACGTCGAGACCTCGAACAGCTGGCGCAGCGACGTCGGCTTGAATGTCGCCTCGCTCCAGGGCGCGACCCAGTACCTGGGCTCGGTGGGCGTGACCACGATCGGCTTCTACTCGACGGCCTACCAGTGGGACGCCATCACGGGCAGCACCGGCGCCTTCGCCGCGAACGCCAGCTGGGTCGCCGGAGCCCCGGACCTGCTGGGGGCGCTCGCCGACTGCGCCGGAACGGGCTTCACCGGCGGGCGAGTCGCGCTGGTCCAGTACCCGGAGGGTCCGTTCGACGGCAACGTGAGCTGCGGCGATGCCGCAGCCAGTTCGGCCGGAGCCGCCGTGGGACCTGCCCAGGACTGATCCCCGGCCGGTCCGCCGCCGCTCGTCAGACCTGGCCAAGGACCTCGCGAAGCTTCAGCGCGAACGCCTCGGGTTCGCCGGCCTGGCCGTACTCGCCCCCGAGGAAGCCGCCATGGCCGCTGGGAAAGGCGACGACCTCGGTGCCCAGGCGCTCCGCGACCGCGTATGCGCCACGACTCGCCATCTGCCCCGCCGACTCCACTCCCGCCCCGAGGACGATCCGGGTCGAGGCCGCTCGGAGCGCGTCGAAATCGGGTTCGTAGTGCGTGCACGTGATGATGTTCTGGAACATCAATGGATCAGTGCGGTTGCCGTCGTCCTCGGCCGGCAGCCCGAACATGGTCGGATCCGGCGCCGGCCCGTTCCCGTAGTCGACCGGGAAGGGGCCCTGGTGACTCACGACGGCGATGAACTGGGCCATCCCGGCGCCGAATCCGCGCTGCTGGTAGGCATCGCGGACAGCCCGGGCGGCTGCCAGCGCGCCCTCACGATCGGGCAGGATCGCGGCGAGTGGCGGTTCGTGCGCGACCAGCGTGCGGACGTCTTCGGTGTGCCTCGCCACGAGGGCGAGGGCGTTGACCGCGCCGCCGCTGCTGGCGAACAGGTCGACCGGGCCCGCGCCGAGCGCGGCGATGATGCGATGGAGGTCTTCGGCGTGCTGCTCGGGCGTCGACTCGGTCGCCGGATCATCCTTGGTGCTTCGCTCCACGCCGCGCGGGTCGTAGGTCACGACCGTCCGGTCGGTGAAATGCCCGGCCAGGGTGCCGAACCCGCCGGCGCCCATCGGTGACCCGATCATCAACAGCACCGGGGCCGGGGAGTCCACCGTGCGGACGTCGTAGGTCAGGGTGGCGCCGGGAACCGACAGCGTCTGGGTCGTCGGCCCGGTCAGGGTGGTCATGCTGTGACTCCTTCGGCGAGGATGGCGTCGATCTGGCCGACCGCCGCGGTGAGGCCCTCTTCCATGCCCATCCCGAGGAACTGCTCCATGGCCTGGGCGGTCGGGAAACGGCTCTCGATCGACATCCGCGTCCGCCCGGCGTCGATCGGCTCGATGGTCACGCGACCTTCGTTGCGCGGGAAGTCGTCGTTCGGCGTGCCGTCCTCGTGGGCGAAGCCGTCGATGAAGACGAGCCGGCGCGGCGGGTCCGCCTCGACGACATCCCAGAAGCCGTGCGGCTGATCGCCGGTCGGACCGGTCATGTGGTAGTCGACGTGACCGCCGGGGGCCAGATCGTGGGTCGTGAACGTTGCCGGATAGGTGGGCGGCCCCCACCAGCGCTCGAGCTGGCGCGGATCCGCCCACAGGTCCCAGACGCGCTCCGGCGAGGCGTCGAACTCGGCGGTGAGCGTCATGGTCAGGGCGTCGGGGTCCTTGCGCACGGCAGTGACGGTCATGGTCGCGTCTCCTTGCTGGTGGCGATGAGGTCCGTCATGCGGTCGATGCGACCGCGCCACAGCGCCTCGTATCGATCGAGCAGGCCGCGCGCCAGTCGCAGCCCCTCGATGTTGGTGGCGACGACCTTGCGACGGCCGTTGCGCTCCTTGGTGACCAGACCCGCCCGCTCGAGCACGGCGACGTGCTTCTGCACGGCCGCGAAGCTCATCGGGTAGTGGCCGGCCAGTTCGGCGATGCCTTCGCGGCCGCCGAGTGCGCGCAGGACGATATCCCGCCGGGTGGCGTCCGCGAGAGCGGCAAAGACCTGGTCGGGATTGAAGGTGGGTTGCATTGGTACAACCATACGGTTGTATCGCGCCCGCGTCAAGTGCCGGGGAATGGGACGGTACCCTTGGACCTATGGACGTCATCGATTGGTTGCTCGACGCCGACCCGGCGATCCGCTGGCAGGTGATGCGCGACCTGACCCACGAGCCGGCGGAGGTCGTCGCCGCCGAGCGGACTCGAGTCGCCACGGAGGGCTGGGGTGCCCGACTACTGGCGCTCCAGGCGCCGGACGGTCGGTGGGACGGTCGGCCATGGTCGCAGGACTACACGGACACGTTTCACGTGCTGGAGTTGCTGCGCCATTACGGGCTCGATCCCGAGAGCGAAGCGGCCCGGCAGGCCATCGGCCTCGTCCAGGAGCAGGTCACCTGGCGGCATCCCGACTTCGAGGCCCCCTGGGCCGAGAACCGGTTCTTCGAGGGCGAGGTCGAGCCGTGCGTCAACGGCAACGCTGTCGCGACCGGCGCGTACTTCGGGGTGGACATCACGCCGCTCGTCGAGCGGCTCCTCAGCGAGCAGCTGCCAGACGGCGGCTGGAACTGCGAAGTCGAACGTGGCGCGACGGTGTCGTCGCTCGGGACCACGATCAACGTCCTCGAGGGTTTGCTCGAGCACGAGCGGAGTGCCGGCCGCTCGGCACGGGTAGGGGAGGCACGCCGTCGCGCCGAGGCGTACATGCTCGACCGCGGCCTGTTCCGTCGCAAGTCGACCGGCGAGGTGATC
>DASYJV010000022.1:0-2113 GCA_035996105.1 Candidatus Limnocylindrales bacterium
CCCGGGGGAGTGGGATGCCCAGCGTGTCACGCTCCGGGGTCGAGACCTCCTGACTGGGCTGCCGCGCAGCGTCGAGGTCGGGGCCGACCAGATCCGCGAGGCCATCGAGCCGTCCGTCCAGCAGATCGTCGATACGGTCAAGGACACGATCGAGGAGACGCCGCCCGAGCTCGTGGCCGACATCATGGACCAGGGCATCGTGCTGGCGGGCGGGGGCGCGCTCCTGGCCGGGCTCGACCGCCGGGTCGCCGAGGCGACCCAGATGCCCGTCCACATCGCCGACGATCCGCTGACCTGCGTGGCCCGCGGGACCGGCGTCGTCCTCCAGGATCTCGACAAGATGTCGCGGGTCCTCGTCTCCGAGACCTACCTGCGGCCGCCGCGCTGAACGACCGGTCGTCGCCGATCGGGGAGTCATGACCGCTCTTCTCGCCACCAGGGCCGCCCGACGTCGCAGCATCGTGTTCACGGTCCTGCTCGTCACGACGCTCCTGCTGATGGCGTTCTCGTCGAGCCCGGTCGTGCGCGAATTCCAGAACGGCGTCAGCTTCGCCTTCCGCCCGCTCCAGGGCGCTCTCGATGGGGCCGCGCGCGGCGTCGCGTCGGTGGCGACCTCGATCGTCGAGATCGACCGGCTGCGGGTCGACAATGCCGCGCTGCGGGCCGAGAACGATCGGCTGACCACCGAGAACGCCCGTCTCGACGAGATCCGCCGTGAGAACGATTCACTGACCGCGTTGCTCCAGCTTCGCGCCGGGTTCACCTTCAAGACCGCCGCCGCGACCGTCATCGCGCGGGAGTCGTCGGAGTTCCGGCGACTGGTCGTGCTCGACAAGGGGACGGCGGCCGGGATCTCCGTCGGTGACGTGGTGGTGGCGGCGGGCGGTGCCCTGGCCGGTCGCGTCACCGAGGTCGGACCGGACAGCGCGAAGGTGGTCCTCCTGACCGACAGCCAGTCGACGGTGACCGGCCAGCTCAGCACGAATGCCGCCACCGGCGAGGTCGTCGGCCAGCTCGGCGGGGTCCTGATCATGCGTCAGATCGACGCCGGCGAGACGGTCGCGGTCGGGGATGAGGTCGTCACCGCCGGGATCGAGCTCGGCAGCGGCATCCGCTCGGCGTATCCCAAGGGCCTCCTGGTCGGCCAGGTCGTCGACGTCCGGCGCGACGCCAACGCCGTCGTCCAGACCGCCTATCTCCAGCCGGCGGCGCACCTCGACAAGCTCGAGTACCTGCTGGTCATCACCGACTATGTCGGCGGCCTGCCACCGATCGAGCAGCAGCCGGTCGACTGCGGGACCGGTGGGACGCTCCCGCAGGGCGAGCAGCCATGCCTCTCGCCGACGGCCGCGCCGACCCACGCGCCGGCCCCGACCCCGAAGCGCTGACCCCGAAGCCCTGACCCCGAAGGCCTGGCCCTCGGTCGCCGCTCTCGTCCGGCTGCTACCCTTCGTCGCGATGAAGGGCATCGTTCTTGCTGGCGGGACCGCCACGCGGCTCTATCCACTGACCATCGTCACCAACAAGCATCTGCTGCCGATCTACGACCGGCCGATGATCTACTACCCGATCGAGACACTCGCCCGGATGGGGATCCGCGAGGTGATGGTCGTGGTCGGCGGGAAGAGCGTCGGCGACGTCGTCGAGCTGCTGGCCGACGGGTCCGCCTTCGGCATCGACCTGACCTACCGCTATCAGCCTGGGGCGCTGGGGATCGCCCACGCCATCGGACTTGCCCGCGACTTCGTCGGCGACCAGGCATTCTGCTGCGTCCTTGGCGACAACATCCTGCGCGGCCCCGCGCTCGCCGACGTCGCTTCGGGCTTCGAGAGTGGACCGTTCGGCGCCGGCACCCTGCTCTACAAGGTCCCCGATCCCGAGCGGTTCGGTGTGGCCGAGCTCGACGCGGACGGCCGCGTGGTCGGCTTCGAGGAGAAGCCGGCCCATCCCAAGAGCGACCTCGTGCCCATCGGGGTCTACTTCCTCCGACCCGACGCCTTCGACGTGATCAGCCACCTGCTGCCGTCCGGTCGTGGAGAGCTGGAGATCACCGACGTGCTCAACCATTACATCCCCGACGGCCGGCTGTACAGCCCGATCTACGAGGGCCACT
>DASYJV010000023.1:0-2512 GCA_035996105.1 Candidatus Limnocylindrales bacterium
CGACGCCGCGACTGCCCGCCGTTTCGCCGCGGGGCCCGATGCCGGGCGCTCGGGGAGTGACAGGGCGAGCTCGAGTGCCGTGAGCTCATCGGCGGCCGCGTGGCGGGCGCCCGCGAACTCGGCGGCATCGATGGCCGCGGCTCGCGCCGCCGGCGGATCGTGCCCGACCAGCCAATGCCACGCCACGGCTGACGGCGGACCGCCGAGGCTCGAAGCGAGTGCCGCGTGATAGCGGGTCCGGGCGATCGGCAGGAGATCCCTCGCCACGGCCTTGCCGATCGAGGCGTGGCGGAAGGCGACGGCATCCCCGGTCTCGACGATGAAGCCGTGTCCAAGGGCGTCGGTCCGCCCGGCCCACAGGTCCGCGTCGAGCGCGCCAGCCCCGACGCGCGGTCCGGTCACCGAGCGTGGCGCGGACCGGCTGGTGTCGACCTCGAACGCGGCGGCGACCGCGGCCAGCTGGTCGGATGTCAGTGGGCGCTCGGCCAGGGCGAGGAGGCGCAGGACCCGCCGGCACTCCTGCGAGCGATTGGCGAGGCGCGCGATGACGAGCTCGTCGAACGAGCCGGTCAGCGACGCGCCCGGGACCTCACGTCGGGCGGCCAGCAACTCCTCGGCGACGAGCGGCAGACCGCCCGACCGTTCCGCGACGAGGAGCAGGAGGCTGGCCGACGCTCGCTCGCCTTCGATGCCGCTGATCAGGGCGGCCAGCTCATCCCGATCGAGCGGCGCGATGGTCAACCCCTCCGGTGGCCGAGGGCCGGCGACCATCGCATCGAGGTCGGTGGCCCACGGGTCGTCGCGGGCGACGACGTCGGACTGATGGGTCACGACGATGGCGAGGCGCTGATCGCGCGAGACCCGGGCCAGGAAGGTCACCAGCGCCCGGCTTGCGGCATCGGCGAGATGGAGGTCCTCGAGGACGAGGACGACCGTATGCTGGCCGCCGAGACGGCCGAGCAGACCCAGGATCCCTTCGAGCGTCCGCGCCTGGCGACGCTCGGGCGCGATCGCGCCGCCGCTGGTCGTCGGCGCACCGATCGCCTCGAGCCGCGGCCCGAGATCCGGCAGGAGGCGCACGACCTCGGTCGTGGCGGGACCGAGCATCTCGGCGAGGACCTCAGGGGCCAGCCCGCGGAGCGCCGGGCCGATCGCCCGGATGATCGGACCGTACGGCTCGTCGGCGCTCGGCGGCCAGGCGGCCGCCCGGAGGACCGTCAGCGGTTCGGGGAGGGCGCCCATCCGGTGGATCGCCTCATCGAGGAATCGGCTGCTCCCGACCCCGGCCGTGCCGTCGAGGAGGAGCGTGCGGGTCCGCCCATTCGCGGCGTCGTCGAGGCACACGGCGAGACGGGCGAATGCCCCTTCTCGCCCCACGTAGCGTTCGCTCACGTAGCGGGGCGGCATGCCTCGCATTCTACGGGCCACGTCGTGCTTGTCCGAACCGGTGAGCGCCGGCCGGGCCAGCGGTCGGCTAGGCTGCGGCGATGACCGACGGCCGCCGCGCCCCTCATCCGGCTAACACGCTCAACGAGCTTCCCGGCGAGGAGTGGCTCTACTTCACGAAATCGCTGCTGACGACGGCCTATCCATCCGAGCTCGGGCATGCCGCCCGACGAGCCCACGGCGCGAACAAGCCGCCGCGGCTGATGTCCCGCCTGATCGAGTTCTTCAGCCGTTCAGGCGAGCTCGTGCTCGATCCCTTCGCGGGCGTCGGCGGGACGTTGCTGGGGGCGGCCATCGCGCGGGGGCCCCGCCGCGCCCTCGGTATCGAGCTCGAGCCCCGCTGGGCGGCCGTCTTCGCCGACGTCGTCCTCGAGCTTTCGGCCGAGCGCGACGGGGCAGGCCCCGGGCTCGCCGACCTGGGAGCTTCGGATCCGGGCGGTCCCCGGCCGTTCGACCCCTCGGGGCTCGAGCTCCGCATCGGCGACGCGCTTGCGGTGTTGCCGACGCTGGCCGGCGGGTCGATCGATCTCGTCGTCACCGACCCGCCGTACAACCTGCAGCTGCCGATGACGATGGCCGGTGGCGTCCTCGCCGAGACGCATGCGAACCGCCGGACCGATTACGCCATGGTCACCGATTCGCCTGACGACCTCGCCAATGCCGCCGACTACCCGGCGTTCCTGGACCGGATGGGCGACGTCTTCGCCGAGCTGCAACGGGTCCTCCGGGACGGTCGCTATGCGGTCGTCATCGTGCGTGACGCGTACCAGGAGGGGCGGTACGTCTTCACCGGCTCGGACCTCGCGGCTCGAGCCGCCCTGGTGGGGCTCGTCCCCAAGGGCGACATCATCTGGTACCAGGCGGGGACGCGGCTTCGTCCCTATGGTTATCCCCGAGCGTTCGTCCCGAACATCGTCCACCAGCACATCCTGGTGCTGCGCAAGGAAGCGGTCCGTCAGTCGGCGCGGCGGCGTCCCTGCAGGTAGGTCCCGAACGCGTCGTCACCCTCGCTGTCCGCCTCGCCCATCGTCCAGCTGTCGGCGGCGATCGGCATGGTCGCGACGGG
>DASYJV010000024.1:0-5103 GCA_035996105.1 Candidatus Limnocylindrales bacterium
GCATGTCCGGTCCGGCCCGAGCAGGCCTCCTCATAGGTCGGATTGGGCGTCGATCCGCCCGCGTAGCCGACGGCCGTGGTGACGACGCCTGGGAGCTGCCAGAAGGCCTTCTCGGCGCCCCAGAAGCAGCCAAGCCCGAAGATCGCGGTCCGGGTGCCGACCGGCCAGGGTCCGGCCAGCGGTGTACCGAGGACGGCGTGCGTGCCGGGGACCACGATCGGGTCGGGCCGGCCGGGCAGGGCTTCGGCGGGGGAGGGGATGGTCGACGGCCTGGAGTTGAAGAAACGCATGGCCTCATCCTACTGCGGGCTCGGCGCATGCCCATCGACGAGGTAGGCCCGCACCGTGCCACGCCCCTTGAGTTCCACCGGTCCACGCGGCCGGGCGTCCACCGCACCATCGAGCCGCGACCAGGTCGCTTCGCTCATCTGGACCGAGCCGGCGACGCCGTGCGACTCGAGCCGGCTCGCGACGTTGACGGTGTCGCCCCACAGGTCGTAGATGAATTTTCGGGTCCCGATGACGCCGGCCACCACCGGGCCGGTGTGGACGCCGACGCGGATGGCGAGCGGCCGGCCGACCTCGGTCGAGACCCGCGCCACCGCGTCGAGCATGTCGAGCCCCATCGCGACGACGCGCTGCGGATGGTCATCGCCGACATCGGGGACGCCGCCGACGACCATGTAGGCGTCGCCGATGGTCTTGATCTTCTCGAGCCCGTGATGCTCGGCCAGCCGGTCGTAGGCGGAGAAGAGCCGGTCGAGCAGCCGCACCGTTTCGGTCGGCCCGAGCGCCACCGCCAGCGGCGTGAAATCGACGAGGTCGGCGAAGAGCACGGTCGCGTCCGGGTACGCGTCGGCGATCGTCGTCTCGCCCCGTTTCAGACGGTCGGCCACGGGGGCGGGCAGGATGTTGAGCAAGAGCCGCTCGGAGGTGGCATGTGCCTCCGCGAGCAAGGCGGCCTGCTCCTCGATCAAGCGCCGCTGGGCGAACACGTCGCGTGCGCCTCGCTCGATCAGGTAGGTCGCGCCAAGACCGACGACGATGGCCGCCGAGACCAGGAAGATGTCGAGTGCCGCCCCTCCGGCCGGTCGGCTCGCGACCACGACGAAGAACCCCACGAGATAGGTCCCGGCCGCCAGCAGGGCGAACACGAACCGGAGCCGGATCACCACGAAGGCGAAGATCGCGATCAGCAGGAGCGCCGGCGCGGCATAGCGCTCGAAGGTGCCGGACGAATCGATCAGGACCAGGACGGCCAGTCCGGCCAGCCCATTGAGCGCGAGGCCCAGGACCTGCTGGCGGTCGAGGGTGGTCGCCCAGCGCGAGGCGATCACCGCCGCGAGGTTGACGACGACCATCGCCCCGCAGATCAACCCGACCACGCCGCGGTCGATCGTGACCGCGACCGGGATGATGACCGCCGAGATCGCCCACAAGGCGCTCGCGACCAGCGCCCCGACGCGCGCCTGGGGAGCGTTGGTCGCGGCCATCTCGGCCTGGAAATCGTGCTCCAGCCGGGCGTCGGCGAAGCGCAGCGTCAAGCGATCCTGCGACCGGTCGGTGGGCGTCGCCATCGTCGAAGCCTACCCGTCGCAGGCCGGGCCATTCAGGACGGCTGCGTCACCCGGATGTCGTCGAGCTGGACCTCGAGCAGGTTGTCCGGACCGCCGTCGGTGGCCACGAAGCGCAGGTGGATCGTCTGCCCGGCGAACGCGTCGAGGGGGACCGAGGCGGTCCGCCAGGCGCCGTCGACATCGATCCGTCGCCCAGAGACCAGCGCGACCCGGACCTGGCTCCCGTCAGCCCGTTCGACGATCGCCTGGAGGCTGTCCGCTGCGGTCGATGCCGCGCTGTGGGCGAACACATAGGCGAAGGTCAATCGCTGGCCGCTCGCGGCGGGCAGATCGATGGCCGCGGAGCGGATGCTCGTCCGGCCATCGAGATCGTTGGCCCCGGCCGAACTCCCGGCCAGGGCGCCGGTCACGAACGCGCGCGCCCCGGATGGCACGCTCCCCAGCTGCTTCGGTCCGAGGCTGGCGGTCCCGGCCGGATGACTTCGCACGAAGCGCGCGTTCGGCGGCGCCGTGTCGGTGCCGTCCGGGTTGACGGTCCAGCCGCGGGCGGCCTCGAGGTCGTCGTCGAATGCGCCGCAGCGGGCCTTCGTGGCGGCCACGCCAAGGACAGACAAGGGGCACCACGCCCGCTCCGTCAGCCACAGGACGGCTTCCTTGTTCCGCCCGGTCTCCGACGCGATCATCGAGTTCGGCGAGTAGAGCTGCGCCGAGAGCTCGAAGGTGTAGGCGAAGATCCGGTAGACACCGTACTGGTAGTCGCGCGACGTTCCGGAGCTGATGTACAGGTCGCTCGCCTGCTCCGGCTTGTAGCCGTTGGTCGCGGCCAGGTGCCGGCCGATGAGTGCCAGCGCCGCATGGTCCTGGACCGTCATGTCGGCCGGGACATCCGCCATCGTGTAGCCGTACGGCCACATCACGAGCCGGCCCGTCTCATGGAACGTCATCGCCGCGCGGATCTGCTGCCGGCCGTTGACGACGCGGCTGGCCAGGAAATCGCGCACGGCACGTGTTTCCGGCGCGGAGAACGCGAAGGGACCGCGATAGGTGATCGCCCTGGGGTTGGCGCTGGTCATCCCGCCGCCGCCCCAGTGATAGCTGTAATTGCGGTTGAGGTCCGTTCCGATCGCCGTCGTCCCGGGGGTCGGCTGGCGGCTCTTGCGCCAGCCGTGGAACCGCCCGCCGGAGATGTCGTACTCGGCACCATCCGGGTTGACCAGGAAGATGATCCAGACCTCGCGCGTGTTGACGATGTGGGTGATCCGCGGATCGTGGCTGGTATAGCCGTCGACCAGCCAGTGCATGATCCGGAGGGTCATCTCGGTCGCCATGTGCTCGTCGGCGTGGTGCGTGCCGTCGAACATGACCTCGGGCTCGTTCTCGTCGACGCTGACGTTGTCGGAGATCTTGACCGCCCACAGGTCGCGGCCCTGGTAGCTCTTCCCGATCGAGAACAGCGCGACGATGTCGGTGTGCGCGGCCGCGGCGGCGGCGACCTCCGTGGTCAATTCCGTGTAGCTGTGGTAGCCCGTCCGGCCGGCGGGGAACTCGGTCGCATTCGTGGCGGATGCCGTCACCAGGACGAGGAGGGCGGCGAGGACCGGGGCGACGGCACGCGTCCGCCGCCCGGGGGGGAGTCGCATGCGGACAGCATGCTCCCTGGCCGCAAGCCGGGCATCGCCCGGATGGACCAGCACGTTGAAGCCGGACGTCCGGGTCGGGCCGTGCGCCGGGATAGGCTTCCGGGATGACCGACCTCGAGGTGGCATTGGCGGCCATCGATGGCTGGGGTGCGGAGCACGCATCGGCCTGGCTCGTGGATGCGGAAGGCGTCCGTGCCCGCCACGGCGACGACGCCCACCCATTTCGCTGGGCCTCCGTGACGAAGCTCGCCACGGCGTGGCTCGTGCTCATCGCCTCGGACCGCGGACTCATCGGCCTCGACGAGCCGGCCGGGCCACCGGGCGCGACGGTCCGCCATCTCCTCGCCCACGCCTCCGGTCTCCCCTTCGAGGGTCGGACCGTGCTGGCCGCCCCCGGCAGGCGCCGCATCTACTCGAACGCCGGGTTCGACGAACTGGGCGCCCTGGTGGAGGAACGGTCGGGCACCCCGTTCGACGTGGCCCTCGTCGACTGGATCCTGCACCCGCTCGGCATGGAGCGGACTCGGCTGGTCGGACGACCATCGGAGGGACTCCACGGGCCGATCGGCGACCTCGCTGCGCTCGCCGCCGAGTTCCTGCGGCCGTCGCTCGTCGCTGCCGGGACGGCCCGCGAGGCCATGACCGTCGCGTTTCCCGGGCTCATCGGCCTGGTGCCTGGCGTCGGGCGGTTCGATCCGTGCGACTGGGGGCTCGGTCCCGAGCTCCACGCCGGCAAGACGCCGCACTGGATGGCCGAACGGAACAGCGCGGCCACGTTCGGCCATTTCGGTGGCGCCGGAGGCTTCCTGTGGGTCGACCCGGTGGCCGACCTCGCGCTCACCGTTCTGACCGACCGCGACTTCGGGCCATGGGCGCTGGAGGCGTGGCCGGCGCTCTCCGAGACCGTCCTCGGCTCGGCCCTACTTGATGGTGTTGATCGCGCGCGCCGCGAGGACGGCGACCGTGACGAGGGCGACCAGTGACTGGATCATCATCAGGATCTTGGCTCGGCGCGACAGGATGAGCGTGTCGGTCGGGCTGAAGGCGGTGCTCGCATTCCAGGCCACGAACAGGTAATCGATGAAGCCCGGCCACCAGCCGCCGCTCGATGTCCCGTCGCCGACCTGGAGCTGCGGGAAGAGGAAATCCGTGCTGATGTGACCGTCCGTGCGCCGCTTGCCCGGACCGCCGCCATCGATCTCCCAGTACCAGACCGCGAAGATCCCGCAGTTCGCGACCCAGATCGAGGCGGCACCGAACAGCAGAGTCACGGCCTCGACCCCGCCCCCGAACAGCTGGCGGACGAGCAGGATCGCGCTCGTGATGATGACCACGGTGATGATCCCGAGGCCGATGAACGCGATCCGGCGGCGCATCACGTGGCGCTCCAGCCGGCCGGCGATGGTGGCCGACAACAGGACCGCGACCACGACGACCAGGAGCACCCACGACGGCACGATCGTCAGTCGGTCGGAGATGAACGCGAACAGGCCCGCGATGGCGAGGAGCGCGATCATCGCCGGCCAGCGGGGGACGCCGACCGCCGGATCGCGCGGCTCCTGGCCCCGGGCGACGCTGCTCATCTGCGCGCCCAGTCTGACGCGTCCGCCGAACCTCGGCACGGAAGGCGCGCGCCGTTGTGCGGCTCGGCGTGCGGCCCGATACCATCGCCGAGATGGACTACGGGCTCTGCCTTCCGAACTTCCCTGCCGGTTCCTCGCCCGAGGGCATCGAAGCGGGCGCC
This sequence comes from Candidatus Limnocylindrales bacterium, assembly GCA_035996105.1. Taxonomy (GTDB): domain Bacteria; phylum Chloroflexota; class Limnocylindria; order Limnocylindrales; family CSP1-4; genus SPCO01. Next base: position 4,962 of record DASYJV010000024.1, read on the forward strand.
GATGTGGCCGAGCAGCTCGGTTGGTCCACCGTCTGGACCACCGACCACATCCTCGTCCCCCACGCCGACGCGAGCGACTACGGAGGCATCTACGAGGCGCTGGTGACCCTCGCCTGGGTCGGTTCGCGGCACGGCGGGGTCC
>DASYJV010000025.1:0-2076 GCA_035996105.1 Candidatus Limnocylindrales bacterium
GACGCATCCCGGCCTGGCCCATGTGGCGAACCCCGGCCGGCCGATCGGGACCCCCGGCCGCGGCGGCCACCTCGGGGAGTGGCACGACCGACCGGGCGATGACGTTGACCACCTCGCCCTCGCGCTGGAGCTCGCCATCCACGAGCAGGAGCGCGTGCCGGCGAACGACGCCGCGCAGCCTCGCCCAGGTGTCCGGCCAGAGCGTGACGTTGACCATCCCGGTCTCATCCTCCAGGGCGAGGAAGACCGTGCCCTTGGCGGTCATCGGGTGCTGGCGGGTGACGACGAGCCCGCCGATCCGGACCCGGCCGGAGCGACGCTCGGCCAGCGATGCATTGGTCACCGCCCCAAGCCGATCCAGCGCGGGGCGGAAGAGCGTCACGACCTGGCGCCGCGCATCCAGCCCGATCACCGCGTAGGCGTCGCCGATCCGCTCCGATTCGGTGATCGGCGGGAGCGCCGGGGCCTCGGTCGCGGGGAGGCGCAGGTCCATCGGGCGTCCGGCGGCTGCCGAGCGCTTGCCGGCCGCTCGCCCCAGACCCCGCAGCGCCCGCCCATCCACCCGACCACGTGATGCCCCGGCGACTTCGCGCAACTGCCACAGGAGCTCACGCCGCGGCCGCCCGAGCGAGTCCATCGCCCCGGTCCGGATGAGCCGTTCGATGACCTCTTCGGGAAGCCCGGTCCGCTCGACGACCTCGGCCAGGCTGCGGTATGGCCCGCGAGCCAGCTCCGCGTCGAGCAGGGCCGCGTGCTGCTCGCCGATCCCCTTGACGAGGTGGAGGCCCAGGCGGACGCCCCAGCCCGCGGCGCTCTCCGGGATCCAGCGTTCGCGTGCCGCCGCCGACGGCACGACACAGGCCGGCGACCGGATCGGTTCCGGTCGCGCCTCGATCCCGCTCCCATCCGGCAGCGGCTCGCCCGGCCGGCCAACCCACTCGGTCGTCGTCCGGTATGACGAGGCGTTGATGTCGACCGGCAGGACGGCCACCCCGTGGCGTTTCGTGTCGTTGACGAGGACCTCGACCGGGTAAAAGCCCATCGGTTGGGCATTGATCAGCCCGACCAGGAACTGGGCCGGATAGAACAGCTTGAGGAAGGCCGATTCGTACGCGGTCCGGGCGAAGGCCGCCGCATGCGACTTCGCGAACCCGAAGCTCGCGAACGCGGCGACCTGCCGGAAGAGCTCCTCCGCGTCCTCCTCGGTCATCCCGGGCTGGCGCAGACAGCCATCGACGAACCGCTGGTGGAGCTTCTCCATCTCGCGGCTCGAGCGCCACGTCCCCATCGCCCGCCGGAACCCGTCTGATTCCGCGGCCGAGAAGCCACCGACCTCGATGGCGATGCGCATGACCTGCTCCTGGTAGAGGATCACCCCCATCGAGTCCTTGAGGACCGGCTCCAGGCTGGGATGGAGGTAGGTCACCGGCTCGAGACCCTGCTTGCGGCGCAGGTAGGGATGGACGGCGTTGCCCTGGATCGGGCCCGGCCGGATGATCGCGACCTCGACGACGAGGTCGTCCAGGTTCTGCGGCCGTGACTTCGGAAGCGTCTGCATCTGGGCCCGGCTCTCGACCTGGAAGACGCCGACCGTATCGGCCGCCTGGAGCATCGCGAAGACCTCCGGGATGTCCTCGGGGAGGCGATCCAGGTCGAGACAGGCAGCGCAATCGTGCTCGATGAGCTGGAGCGTCTCGTCCATCGCCGCGAGCATCCCCAGACCGAGCAGGTCGAGCTTGATGAGCTTGAGCGTCTCGACGTCGCGCTTGTCGAACTGGACCACGACCCGGTCGACCATCGTCGCCCGCTCGATCGGCGCGATGTCGATGAGCGGGGCCGCAGTCACCAGCATCCCGCCGGAATGGATCGAGAGATGGCGCGGGAAGCCATCGATCCGGGCGCAGAACTCGAGCCAGCGTTCCCAGTCCGAGAGACCGACCGTCGAGCCACCACGGGCCACCGGCGGCGGCTCCGGCTCGACCCGGGCGACCGAGGAGACGCTGGGCGGATCCCAGCGCGTCGGGCGACCCAGCTTGTCCGCGCCGCGCGACTGGTCCGTGGTCCGCGGCGGCGGCT
>DASYJV010000026.1:0-1621 GCA_035996105.1 Candidatus Limnocylindrales bacterium
AGGTCGATACGCGGTGACCCTCGTGGTCCGCGGCGGGATCGTCGTGACCGCGGCGGGCTCGGGTCCGGCAGACCTCGCGGTCGATGGCGGGCGGATCACCGCCATCGGACCGGACCTGTCCGGGCTGGCGGGCGGCGCGGACGAGGTCATCGACGCGACCGGATCGCTCGTCCTGCCTGGCGTGGTCGACGTCCACACCCATACGCGCGTCGCCGACGAGGTCATCGACGCGACGGGATCGCTCGTCCTGCCTGGCGTGGTCGACGTCCACACCCACACGCGTGTTGCCACTGACGCCGAGCCCGACCGCTTCTTCCAGGACTCGGTCGCGGCGGCGTTCGGTGGCACCACGACGTTCCTGTCGTTCAACAACCCCGGGACCGGGTCATCACCGGCCGCGGAACGGTCGCTGCTGGCGGGCATCCGCGAGTGGCGCGCCGTGACCGATGGCGACAGCGCGGTCGACGTCGGGCTGAGCCTGGCGATCAGTGGCCGCGCCGACGATCCGATCGCCGAACTCCCGGCCACGATCGAGGCCGGGATCGCGACCTCGAAGGCGTTCATGGTCTTCGATTTCCGCCTCCCCGACGACCGCCTGTACGAGGCGATGCGGGTGATGGGGCGGCACGACGGGATGCTCCAGGTCCATTGCGAGGACCCGGTCATGCTCGACGCCGCCGTCGCGGCGGCGTTGCACCGTGGTGACGTAGCACCTCGCTACCACGCTACGACGCGACCAAGCTACGTCGAGGCGGTGGCGACCGCACGGGCGCTTGGCTTCGCACGGATGTCCGGGTCGCCGGTCCATGTCGTCCACCTCTCGTCGGCAGCCGCGCTCGACGAGGTTCGCCGCGCAAAGGCGGCCGGTGTCCGGGTCAGCGCCGAGACCTGTCCGCACTACCTGGTGCTGACGGAGGAGCGCTACGACGATCCCGACCCGGTGCGATGCGCGTGTTTCATCATCGCCCCGCCGCTGCGAACGCCAGCGGATCGGGATGCTCTCTGGGAGGGCCTCGCCGACGGCTCGCTGGACCTCGTGGCGACCGACCATGTCGCCGACCGCGTCTCGGTGGAGAAGGCGGCAGCCGGCCGCGGCGTCCCCTTCACCGAGATCAGCAACGGCGCTCCGGGGATCGAGACGCTGCTGACTCTCCTCTACAGCGAGGGCGTGGCCAAGGGTCGACTGTCGCTCGAACGCCTGGTGGCGATCCTGGCTACCACCCCGGCGCGACGGTTCGGGCTCCCTCGCAAGGGCGCCCTCGAAGTGGGGCGCGACGCGGACTTCGTGCTGTTCGATCCCTCCGCCCGGCGCACCATCCACGCCGCCGACCTCCACCACACGAGCGACTACACCCCGTATGAGGGCCTCGAGGTGACCGGCGCGGTCCGCAGCGTGTTCGTTCGGGGCAGCGGGGTCATCCGCGACGGCGCGTTCGTCGGCCGGCGCGGCCATGGCGCCTTCATCGAGCGCGGGCCTGTCGGCGGGTGACATCCGGCGCTCATACGAGCGCCCGCCCATCGCCCGCGTCAGCGCTCGCGGCGGACGGTCGCCTCGATCAGTCCGTGCGGCTCCGTCGTCGGGGCGTAGATCTCCCGGTCGTTCTCGAGCCCGAACGGCGAC
>DASYJV010000027.1:0-9301 GCA_035996105.1 Candidatus Limnocylindrales bacterium
CGCGATGATCCCGCCGAACAGATAGCCGATCTGCACCGCGATGACCGCGACCGTGGGGATCAGCGCATTACGCAGGACGTGGCGGACCATGGTCTGGCGGGTGTTGAGGCCCTTCATCGTGGCCGTCCGGATGTAGTCGGACTGGAGGACCTCGATCGTGCCCGCCCGGGTCATCCGCGCGATGTACCCGAAATAGACGATCGCCATCGCGAGCGCCGGCATGAGCAGGTAGCGGATCGTGGTCAGGACGTCCGCGTTGGTCGGTGGCGTGGCAAGGACCGGCAACAGCTTGAGCTGCACGCCGACGACCACGACCAGGATCGTCCCGGTCACGAATTCCGGGATGGAGGACGAGGTGACGCCCAGCAGAACGATCGCCCGGTCGATGGGTCGGTCTCGACGCCTCGCGGCGACGAGACCAGCCACGATGGCGACCGGGATCGTGATCAGCAGCGCGAGACCGGCCAGCGAAGCGGACCGGCCGATCGCGTCGGCGAGCTGCGGGAGGACCGGCTTGCCGGTGACGTAGGAATCACCGAAATCCAGGGTGACCACGCCGATCAGCGAGTCGGCGTAGCGGACGAGGATCGGGCGATCCGTGCCGAGCCGATGGTTCAGCGCGTCAACGGTCTCCTGCGGGGCGAACGGGCCGAGGATGGTCCGTCCGACGTCGTTGGGGAGGACGTTCGCGATGATGAAGACGATCGTCGCGAGGAGCCACAGGGTCACGAGTGACAGGAGCAATCGGCGCGCCAGGAATCGTGCCATCGACTTCCCTTAGCGGTGTGACCCGGAGCCAGCTAGCGAGGGGACGACCGAGCGGTCGGCCGTCCCCCGATCGATCGGAGCGTCAGACCTGGGAGGCGCTGGAGAAGAAGACCTGCCCCAGCCCGCTCGAATAGACACCGGTGAACTTGTTCGAGTAGCCGGTCAGGTAGTTGTAGAAGTAGGGGACGCTGATCGGCGTGTCCTCGACGAGGATCGTCTCGATCTTGTTGCAGGCGGCCTTCTGGGCGTCGACCCCGACAGACGTCTGGAAGTCGGAGAATGCCTGGTCGAACGCCGGCGAGGAATACTGCGACGAGTTCCACACGCCATGCGTGCTGAGCGCCGAGTTGAGGTAGACGTCCGGCGTGGCTCGATGGCCATAGTCGACGATGCCGAGCTCGGATGCCCCGGAGCAGGGCGGGTCGGCCGGTTTCCCCGGGCACCATTGGGCGCCGTAGAACGTGTCGAGGCTCTCGACCTTGACGTTGAGGGTGATGCCGGCCTGCGCTGCCTGGCTCTTGAGCAGCACCGCAAGGTCCGGGATCTCCAGGATCTGGCCGCAGTGCAGATCGGCCGTCAGCCCGGTGACACCGGCGTCGGACAGCAGCTGCTTCGCCTTGGTGATGTCCTGGGCTCGCTGGGGGACCGACGCGTCGAAGTACGGATAGAGCGGTGCGATGACGTGGTCGTTGCCGACGTCGGCCTTGCCTTCGAACAGCTGCGCGATGAGCTCCGGGCGGTTGAACGTCAGCGCGAGCGCCTGGCGGACGCGCTTGTCCTTGAACTGGCCCTTGTCCGTGCGCATCCAGATCTGGCGATGGAGGGCCGCCTTGAGGGCGAGGCTGGTGAAGGTCGTGTCGGCGAGCAGCGTCTTCCCGGACAGGATGTCGAACTGGATGATCGCGTCGACCTGGCCGCCCTGGTAGGCGGTGACCATCGGACCCGTCGCATCGAAGTAGATCCACTCGACGCCGTCGAGCGGGGTCTTGCCGCCCCACCACGCGTCGTTGCGCGCGAAGGTCGCGCCGCTGGCCTGGTTGTATTTGACGAGCTTCCAGGCACCGGTCCCGTTCGGCTTGGCGTCCATCGTGGTCCCGGCGACGAAGTCGACCGGGGTGATGAGCGTCTGCGCATTGAAGACCGAGACGAGGTACGGGAAGTTCCCGTTGGCACGCGCCAGGTTGAACGTGACCGTGTTCGCGTCCGTGGCCACTGCGCCGCCCGCCGGCAGCACACCCTTCAGACCCGAGTTGCCCGAGGCGACGAGGCGCTCCATGGTCGCCACGACATCGGCCGACGTGAAGTCCTTGCCGTCATGCCATTTGACGCCCTGGCGGAGATCGAACTTCCAGACCTTGCCAGTGGCATCCGGCGTCCACTTGAGCGCCAGGCCGGGGACGATGTTGACGAGGTTCCCGGTCGGATCCGCGGTGCACAGGAACTCGAACGATGCCGCGGTGGTGCCATACGAGCCGAGGTCCTGCATCCCGATCGGATCGAGCGGACCGGATGGCCGCTGTGCAGCGACGCGGATCGTGCCACCGATCTTGGCCGAGCCCGCGGCCGAAGCCCCGGCGCTCGCGCCCGCGCTGGCACCCGTGGTCGGTCCGCTGCTTGGGGCGCCCGCGCTGGCGCTCGGCGAGGTGCCGCCGCAGGCCGCGATGACGGCCCCGATCGACGCCATCGACAGCCCGATGATGCTGCCCCGCAGGATGAATTCGCGGCGGCTCAGTCGCCCGTTCACGAACGATTCGACGACGTCCAGCTGCAGCGGCGTCGTCGAGCGGCGAACCTTGTCCAGCTCGGAATAGTCCATGGGTCTACTTCCTCCAGCGAGCACGACCGGCGGCGACGAGCACACGGATGGCATCGTTCGCGAGAGCACTCCCCGTCCGGCCACCAATCCTCCATCCGGACGTCGGAGTGTGTCGGAACGGTACTGGCGCCTTCCCTGACTGTCAACGAAGGAACCATGCGTTTCCGTTCTGCCTGGGGCCCGACTGCGCGATACTCCGTGCGTGCGCATCAGCGGGATCCGACTCGACCGTCTCCTCGTGCCCCTCGACCCGCCCTTCCCGGCCGCCTGGGATCCGATCCCGCGCCGCTCCTTCGCGGCCACGATCGTCCGTGTCGAGACCGACGAGGGGATCGTGGGCGTCGGCTCGGGCGACACGATGGACGGTTTCGAGGCCTTCGAGCATCTGTTCATCGGCGGCGACCCGCTGGCCATCGCGCGACACGTTCGCGCGCTCGAGACGATCGATTTCCATGCCGGCCGCTACTGGCCGCTCGAGGTCGCGCTCTGGGACATCGTCGGGCAGGTCGCCGGTCTCCCGGTCGCCACGCTGTTCGGTGGCGCGGCCGACGGCATCCCGGCCTACGCCTCGTGCGGGATGCTCCTGCCGCCGGCCGCCCGGGCTGAATCGGCGCTGCGGCTGCGTGCGGAAGGGTTCGGGGCGATCAAGATCCGGGTCGACCCGCGTCGGCTGGACGAGGGGATCGCCGCAGTCGCGGCCACGCGCGACGCCGTCGGCGATTCGATGGCGATCATGGTCGACCTCAACCAGGGCTGGCGGATGGCCGGTGACATGGCACGCTCGCTCGACCCCGTCGCGGCGCGGGGGATCGCACTGCGTCTGGCCGAGCTGGGCGTGCTGTGGGTCGAGGAGCCGCTGGCGGGCACGGATCTGCGAGGGCTGGCGGCGATGCGTGCCTCGACGCCCGGGATCCGGATCGCCGGCGGCGAGATGACCCGCACGTTCATCGAGCTGCTGGCCGCGCTCGACGCGGACGCCTTCGATGTCCATCAACCGGACGCCGTCCTCGCAGCGGGGATGCTCCGAACCCGCACGGTCGCGGAGGTCGCGCTCGCCCGAAACCGCTGGTACACGCCGCATACGTGGACCAACGGGATCGGACTGCTGGCCAATCTCCACGTGGCGGCCGGGGTCGGTGGCGGACCGTTCATCGAGTTCCCGTACGACCCGCCCGGATGGACCCCGGAGCGTCGCGACTTCATGCTGGCCGAGCCGATCCGGCCCGGACCGGACGGGATCCTGCGCGTGCCCGCGGCGCCGGGTCTCGGGATCGTGCTGGACGAGGCCGCGCTTCGACGGTACGCGGCATGACCACCGAGACGCCCAGGCCGACCACCGCGGACTGGCTCGCCCGCGCGGCCGCCATCACGCCGCGGACGGAGCTGTTCATCGATGGCCGGTTCCTCCCGTCTGCCTCGGGGCGGACCTTCGACGACATCGCCGGGCGCGACGGATCGCGGATCGCCCAGGTCGCCGAAGGTGGGCCCGAGGACGTCGCCCGAGCCGTCTCCGCCGCCCGCCGCTCGTTCGACGACCGACGCTGGAGCGACCAGGCGCCGGCCGACCGCAAGCGGGTCCTGCTTCGACTCGCCGAGCTCGTCCGCGACCACCTCGACGAGCTCGCATTGCTCGAGTCGCTCGACGTCGGGAAGCCCATCCGCGACAGCCTCAGCGTCGACATCCCGAGCGCTGCCACCACCCTCCAGTGGTACGCCGAGACCATCGACAAGGCGTACGGCGAGGTCGGTCCGACCGGCCCGCAGGCCCTCTCGCTGGTCACCCGCGAGCCGATCGGCGTGGTCGCCGCGATCGTGCCCTGGAACTACCCGATGATCATCACCGCGTGGAAGCTCGGGGCGGCCCTCGCGACGGGCAACTCGGTCGTGCTCAAGCCGGCCAGCCAGTCGCCGCTGACCGCGCTCCGTCTCGCCGAGCTCGCAGCCGAGGCGGGTCTCCCGGACGGCGTCCTCAACGTCGTGACGGGGCCCGGCGCCATCATCGGCAACGCCCTGGCCCGTGACTCGGGCGTCGACAAGGTGGCGTTCACCGGCTCGACCGAGGTCGGCCGGTCGCTGTTGCGAGCGGTCGGGGAGACTGAGGTCAAGGCGATCTCGCTGGAGCTCGGCGGCAAGAGCCCGCAGGTCGTCCTGGCCGATGTCGGCGATCTCGAGGCGGCTGCCTCGGCCATCGGCTGGGGGATCTTCTACAACAGCGGCCAGACCTGCAACGCTGGCTCGCGGCTGGTCGTCCATCGGTCGATCCGGGAGGAGCTCGTCGAGCGTGTCGCCGCGCTCGGCAGGAAGCTCGCCCCCGGGGAGCCGCTCGACCCGCGGACCCGGCTCGGCTCGATCGTGGACGACCGGCAGATGGCCAAGGTCCTCGGCTATGTGGACCTGGGTCGCCAGGAGGGCGCCCGGGTCGTCGCCGGCGGGGAACGGGTCCGCCAGGAGAGCGGCGGCTACTTCATCGAGCCGACGATCCTCGACGGCGTCGCCAACACGATGCGTGTCGCGCGCGAGGAGATCTTCGGCCCGGTCCTGACCGTCACCGAGTTCGAGGACGAGGACGAGGCGATCGCCATCGCCAATGACTCGCCATTCGGGCTGGCGGCCGGTCTGTGGACCCGGGACGTCAACCGCGCCCATCGCCTGTCGCGCCGCATCCGCGCCGGCGTGGTCTGGGTCAACACCTTCGATGCCGCCGACATCACCGTGCCGTTCGGCGGTTACAAGCAATCGGGCTTCGGCCGTGACAAGGGGCTCCACGCGCTCGACGGCTACACCCAGCTCAAGACGACATGGTTCGACCTGTCGGGCGACTGAGCGGGCCCATCGGGGCGTAGACTTCCGCGACGACAGGGGCGTACTGTCGGGAACCAGTGTTCCAGGGGTGGTCGAGATGACTGATCCGACGGTCAAGACATCGGGCGACGCCGCGGCGGACGAGCCGTCCGTCCTTGAACCGACCCAGGCCGAGATCGACGCCTGGGCGGCCCGAGAGCGACAGCGCCGCGAGGCCTGGTTGAGCGGGCCCTCGCCGCAGGAGCGCGACGAGTACGCGCGCCGGATCCGCCAGCGTCGCGTCGCCGACGCGTTCGACGACGGTGAGTCGCGCGTCTCCGAAGGCGTCCAGCTCGGTGTCCGGTATGGGCGGGAGGCGCAGCTCGCGGCCGAGGGCCTCCTCTCGATCGTCTATCGCTGGTCCCGCGAGCGGATGGCCGAGTTCGTCCGTGCAGGCCGCGAGTGGGAGGAGGAGACGACGCTCCCCACCCGCCGCCGCCGTGTCCCGCTGGATGACGAGGAGTCCTGAGCCGCCCAGCCCGGGACACCCTCGATGAGGACACTGTTCAGGCATCCACGCCGGGTCCTCCACGTCCTCGGGGTCTTCCTCCGCTTCTTCGTCGCGCCGGCGCTCCATCTGCCCGGCTCGGATCGGCGAAGCGGCCCGGTCCGGATGCGCTTCGCCCTCGAGCGAGCCGGCGGCGCCTGGATCAAGTTGGGGCAGATGCTCTCGCTCCGGTTCGACCTGCTGCCGAGTGCCTACTGCGACGAGCTGTTCAAGCTGCTCAACCAGGTCGCCCCGTTCTCCTACGCCGAGGTCCGGCAGATCATCCGCCGGGAGCTCGGGGCCGATCCGGAGACGATCTTTCGGTCGTTCGCGCCGGCGTCGTTCGCCGCGGCCTCGATCGGCCAGGTCCACCGCGCGGTCCTGCACAGCGGCGAGCCGGTCGCGGTCAAGATCCAGCGACCGGGGATCCGAGCGACGCTGCAGGCCGACATCGACCTGATGTACGCGATGACGTGGCTGCTCGACCGGAGCCACCTGTTCGGGGCCACGCGCAGCCGCGAGGTCATCGACGAGTTCGCGCGCTGGACCGCCGATGAGCTCGACTACCTGGTCGAGGCGCGCCAGGCCGTCCTGCTCCACGAGCACTCGAAGGGCGACCGGCTGGAGCGGATCGCTCGCGTCTATCGCGACTACACGACCTCGCGGGTCCTGACCACCGAGCTGATCGAGGGCATCCCGCTGGTCGAGATCATGATCGCGAAGCGCGAGGGCAACACCGCCTATCTCGAGGCACTGCGGGCGGCCGGGCACGACCTCGACCGGGTCGTGCGCCACCTGGACTGGAACATGCTCAACCAGGTCTACGTGTTCGGATACTTCCACGCCGACCTGCACCCGGCGAACCTGTTCGTGCTGCCCGGCGACGCGATCGGCTACGTGGACTTCGGCATCGTCGGCCAGCTCCCCGATCGCGTCCGCGATTCGCTGACCCGCTACAGCTGGCTGCTGTTCCGTGGCGAGGTCGAGGCGGCCGTCCGCGAGCTGATGCGCTGGCTCGCCCCGACACCGGCGACCGATGCCGCGGCCGCTCGCTGGCAGCTGATCCGCGTCCACCAGGCCTTCCTGTACGACACCGTGGCCGATCGATCGCGGGTGACCGCGGCCGCTCCGGGTCCGGTCGATCGAGGCGCACACAACCCCTATTCCAGGCTGGCGGTGGACATCCTCGAGACGGTCCGGGAGCAGCGTCTGTCCATGTCGTCGAGCGTGGTGGCCTACCTCAAGATGCTGGTGACCGTCGGGACCCTCCGGCATCAGCTCGCCGTCGAGTACGACCTCCAGGCCAACGTCCGGAGCTTCGTCCGTCGGCTGGCAAGACAGCAGGGGCTGGCCTGGCTCGACCCGCGCCGGACGCTGGACCGGCTGTATGCGGGGACCGGCCGGCTCCAGCGAGCCCTCGACTTCCTCGACTTCCTCGAAGCGCAGGAGCCGGTGATCCTCGAGGCGGAGTCATCGCTGTTCGGTTTCCGCCGCCGGATGCGCGAGGCACGTCGGCGACTGGTCACGCTGGCGATGTCCGTGCTGGCCATCGGGACGCTGCTCTATCTCGTCCTCGTGTTCCCGGACCAGGTGCGCCGGCTGATCCCCGAGACGATGCCCTACGAGTGGGTCCACGGCGGCCTGGTGGTCATCCTGATCATGCTGATCCTGACCCTCGTGCGGCACGTTCGCTCGCTCGGACGCGAGGAGTAGGCGCCGGGCGGTCCAGCCGGCCGGTCAGGCGTGCCGGTCGTCCGTCCAGCGCGCGACGTTCGACAGGATCAACCCCGGGCGGGCGTATCCGGCGCGCAGCAGCTGGTGGTAGAGCGCTTCCTCCGCTGAGCGGATCGGCTCCTCGGTCGCGGCCCGATACGCCTTGAGGTCGATCGAGGCGAGCAGCGGCGCCAGGGCGTCCCCGAGCAGCTCGACCGTCCCGCTGCCCTCATCGAATTGCTCCTTCGTGCGCCAGACGATGTCGCTCGGCAGGAGGTCCTCGACCGCCTTCCGAAGGATCCATTTCTCGATCAGCCGGCCATCGCCGGTGGCGGCCATCTTGAGCTCGGGCGGGACGCTCAAGGCGAGCTCGATGAAAGCCGTGTCGAGGAACGGCACCCGGCCCTCGAGGCCGTGCGCCATGGTCAGCCGGTCGACCCGCTGGAGGTTGATGTCGTGCAGTGCCGAGACCGACCGGCAGAGCTCCCTGTGCAGCGTGGCCGGGTCGCGGATCGACCTGTGGTACGCGTACCCGGCGAAGAGCTCGTCGGCACCCTCGCCGGTCAGGATGACCTTGACGAAGTCGGCCGCCAGCCGCGAGCAGAACCAGGTCGGGATGGCGCTTCGGACGAGGTCCTGGTCGAACGATTCGAGGGCGCGGACGATCTCCGGCAGCTTCTCTACGACCTCGGCAGGCGTCATCAGGTACTCGTGGTGGATCGATCCGATGTGGGCCGCCACGCGTCGGGCCGCCTCGATATCGCGCGAGCCCGCCAGACCCACGGAGAACGTATGGAGCTCCTCGACATGGCGCCGCGCGAGCGCGGCCAGGACGCTCGAATCCAGGCCGCCCGATAGGAACGCCCCGACTGGCACGTCGCTCATGAGGTGGGATGCGACGGCATCCTCGAGGCCGCGCCGGACGAGCCCGGCATGCTCCGCGAGGCTTCGCACGACGGGAGGCGCGGTGGGCACCTCGTAGTAGCGGGCGAACCCGACCCGGCTGTCGAAGCACGTGCCCGGCGGGAACTCGTGCAGCTCATCGACCCAGTCGGCCAGGGGCGTCATCTCCGAGGCGAACGCGAGCACGGGCCGCGCCTGTTCGTCGCGACCACGGCCGTAGTAGAGCGGCTTGATGCCGATCGGGTCGCGGGCCAGGAAGAGATGGTCCGGATCGGCGATCGCGAAGGCGAACATGCCGTCCAGGGCCTGGGGCGTCCGAGCGCCGCGCTCCTCGAACAGGTGGAGGACCGCCTCCGTGTCGCTGGTGGTCCGAAAGTCGTGCCGACCCAGCAGCTCCGCCCGCAGCCGCGGGAAGTTGTAGATCTCGCCGTTGGCGACGATCGTGGCCGTCCCCGTCTCCTCGTACAGCGGCTGCGCGCCGCCTTCGGGATCCATGATCGCGAGCCGCCGGTGACCCAGCACGCCGTCGGGCTGGGCGTGGATCCCTGCACCGTCGGGGCCGCGATGCGCGAGACCCGCCATCATCCGTTCGACGAGCTCTACGTCAGCGCTGCCCCAGATGCCGGCGATGCCACACATGCCCCCATCGTAGCGAGTTGTCTGCGGCGCAATCGCGATTGCATCTGACGCACCGTCGTGGCACCCTGCGCGATGTGACCGACGACCGATCGAGCAGTCTCCGGCGTGCCCTCGATCTGCTCGATGCGCTTGGT
>DASYJV010000028.1:0-5561 GCA_035996105.1 Candidatus Limnocylindrales bacterium
CCGTCCTGGCACGAGGTCGGTTCGATCCGGCTCGCCTCGTCGCCGGAACGGATGGAGGAGCTTCGCCGGCAGGCGGGCTGGGCCAAGACGTTCGGCCTTCCACTCGAGCTCATCGGAGCCGATGAGGCCAAGGCCCTCTTCCCGCTGATGTCGACCGAGGGCGTGCTGGGGGCGGTCTACCTGCCGACGGACGGCTGGCTGGACCCATCCGGTCTCGCCCACGCGCTGGCGGCGGGCGCCCGGTCGCGAGGCGCCATCATCCGGCCGCACACCCGGGTCGTCGGGATCTCGACGGAGCGCGGTCGGGTGACCGGCGTCACGGTCGAGCAGGACGGCGAGCGCCAGGAGATCCGGGCCGAGGTCGTCGTCGATGCCGGCGGGATGTTCGCCCCGGAGATCGCGCGGATGGTCGGCGTCAACGTGCCGATCATCCCGATGGCGCACGAGTATCTCTTCACCGAGGCGATCGAGGGCGTCCATCCCGGGCTCCCCCAGCTGCGCGACCCGGACAACCTTGTCTACTACCGGGAGGAGGTCGGCGGCCTGTGCATGGGCGGCTACGAGCGGCACCCGGCCCCGTGGGGCCTCGACGGGATCCCGGCCGACTTTAACGGCAAGCTCCTCGCGCCGGACTGGCCGCGTTTCGAGGAGATCATGGTCGGCGCGGTCCGCCGCGTCCCGGCCATCGCCGAAGCCGGCATCAACCGGATGATCAACGGACCCGAGGGCTTCACGCCCGATAACGAGTTCATCCTCGGCGAGTCGGAGGTCCGCGGCTTCTTCGTGGCGGCCGGCTTTTGCGCGCACGGCATCGCGGGAGCGGGGGGGATCGGTCGTCAGATGGCGACCTGGATCGTCGACGGCGAGCCCGAGCTCGATCTCTGGAAGATGGACATCCGGCGCTTCGGACCGGCCTATCGAAGCCAGGCCTACACGCTGGCCCGCACGACCGAGGTCTACGCGACCTACTACGACATCCACTACCCCAGCGAAGAGCGAGACGCCGGGCGCCCGCTTCGGACCTCGCCGACCTACGATCTCGTCAAGGAGCTCGGCGCGGTCTTCGGCGAGAAGTCCGGCTGGGAGCGACCGAACTGGTACGAACCGAACGCGCGCGACGGCGACGCGGCCCTGCGGCCACGCGGCTGGGCGGGGATGCACTGGTCGCCGGCGATCGGCGCCGAAGCGCTCGCGACCCGCCGGGCGGCTGGCCTGTTCGATGAGACGTCGTTCTCGAAGTTCGAGGTGGTGGGGCCGGCGGCGGCCGCCTTCCTCCAGTACGTGTGCGCGAATGACGTCGACGTGCCGGTCGGGCGCATCGTCTACACGCAGCTGCTCAACCGCAGGGGCGGGATCGAGTGCGACCTGACCGTCACGCGGGTCACCGGCGACCGGTTCCTGATCGTCACCGGGACGGCCGTCGGACAGCACGACCTGGGCTGGCTTCGCCGTCACCTCCCCGACGATGGCAGCGTCGTGATCAACGACGTGACGTCGGGACGCGCCTGCTTCGCACTGTGGGGTCCGCGAGCGCGCGACATCCTCGGGTCCGTGACGCGCGACGACGTCAGTGACGCCGCCTTCCCGTATCTCACCGCGCGAACCATCAGCGTCGGCTTCGTCCCGGTCTATGCGCTCCGGGTGACGTATGTCGGGGAGCTCGGCTGGGAGCTCTACGCGCACACCGAATTCGGTCAGGCACTGTGGCGGACCTTGTGGGAGGCCGGCCAGCAGCACGGTCTGGTCGCGGGTGGGTACCGCGCGATCGAGGCGCTCCGGCTGGAAAAGGGCTACCGGGTCTGGTCGAGCGACATCACGCCGGACGAGACGCCCTTCGAGGCCGGCCTCGGGTTCGCCGTCGCGCTCGACAAGGGCTCCGACTTCATCGGTCGCGACGCCCTGGTGGCGGCCAAGGCGGCCGGCCCACGCAAGCGACTGCGCTGTCTCGTCCTCGATGATCCGCGCTCGGTCTGTCTCGGCAACGAGCCGGTTCGCCTCGATGGCGAGATCGTCGGCCGCGTGACGTCGGGCGGATACGGATTCGCCGTGGAGCGATCGATCGCCTATGGATACCTGCCGCCGGATCGGGCGGCGATCGGCACCCGGGGCGAGGTCGAGGTCTTCGGCGAGTGGATCGGCTTCGAGATCGCGCGCGAGCCGCTGTACGACCCCGAGGGCGCGAGGATCCGGGCATGAACGACCATGCCACCGCCGGGGAGGGCCGGCTCGACGGCTGGCTCGCCTTCGCGCTCGCGTGCTGCGACGCGGCCGACACGATGGCCCTCGAGCATTTCCGGCGCGATCTCATCATCGAGACGAAGCCCGACCGGACATTCGTCACCCAGGCGGACCAGGCCATCGAACGGATGATCCGCGGCCGCATCGAGGCGACCTATCCCGACCACGGCATCGTCGGCGAGGAGTACGGCATCGAGCCGGGGGCTGGCCACCTCCGCTGGTACATCGATCCGATCGACGGGACCCACAACTTCATGCGCGGCGTCCCGTTGTTCGGCACGTTGCTGGCGATCGAGGCGGATGGCGAGATCGTCGCCGGCGTCATGAGCGCACCCGCCATGGGGGAGCGCTGGTACGCGCGGCGCGGCGGCGGAAGCTGGGCGGTCCGGTCGGTCGGACCGGAGGCGGGTGTGCGGCGGGGGATCGGCGTGTCGCGGGTGACGGCTATTTCGGACGCGCAGCTCCTCTATTCGTCGCCCCTCGACATCGAGGCGAGTGGGCAGGCACCCGGCTTCGATGCACTGATCCGGTCCGCCTGGCGCGATCGCGGGTTCGGTGACTTCTGGGGCTATGCGCTGGTCGCGGAGGGCGCCGCCGAGGCGATGATCGAGGTCGGACCCAAGAGCTGGGACCTTGCGGCGCCCACGATCGTCGTCGAAGAGGCCGGTGGGCGGATGACCGACCTGCACGGCGTGCGCGGCATCGATCGGGGGACCGCCCTCGCCAGCAATGGCATCCTGCACGACGAGATCGTCCGGAGGCTGGAGGGTGGAGAGGAGACGAGATGGACGAACGGCTGAACCCGGGGCTGCCACCCGAGCGTCCACCCTCCGCCGAGGCGTCCCGACCTACGGATCCCACCGGCGCTCGACCGTCGACGACGTCGCCCCTCGATGATCCACGTGCCCTGCAGATCCTGTCGACCGAACACTGGAGCCTGCTCGCGAGTCGCTCGCTGGCGTACAACGAGGCGTTCAGTCGAGCCGGGATGTTCCTCTCGTTCCTCTCTGCGACGCTGATCGTCATCGGGTTCCTGGTCGGGACCCAGGGACTCACATCCGGGCTCGTGCCGGTCGTCGTGGTCCTCCTGATCGCCGATCTCTACATCGGCGCGGCCACGGTCGGACGACTCTTCGATGCCAGTCGGGAGGAGCTCGAGTGTGTTCGCGGGATGAACCGCATCCGGCACGCGTACCGGGAGATCCTGCCCGACCTCGAGCCCTATTTCATCAGCGGCTTCCATGACGATGCCAGCGGGCTCCTGGCCACCTACGGCTATGTCACCCAGCCGATGGCGCCCCCGCGGGTCGCAGCCAACATCGTTCACGGTCTCACCACGGCTCCCGGGATGATCGCGATGATCGACGTGATGATCCTGGCGGCCCTCTGTGCCGTCGTAGCCATCGGCGTGGGTGCGACCATCGAAGTCGGACTGCTCGTCGGAGTCGCCGGTTTTCTCGTCGGGTTCGTCATCTTCAGCATCGTCGGGATGCGCGCGGCCATGGGAACGATGTCCCGCGGCGTATCGCGATTCCCGACCCCTGATCGGTAGGTCGATCAGCCGGGGGGCGTCACAGGATCGGCGTCGAAGAACGCCGCGCCACCGCCCCGATGATCCCGATGGCCAGGAAGACGGCGACAAGTCCGCTCACCGATGCGACACCGAAGCCGACGATGGCGCACACGATGACGACCGCCACGACGATCGCGACCTGGATCGGGCTCCGGATGGCCCCCACGGCCGGTGACGCGACAGCCGACAGCGAGCCGGGGATCGGCATCCCGGTGAAATGAGCGAGCTCGTCCGATGTCGACCGCAGGATCTGGACGGTCTCATCGTCGACCAGGTCCTCGACCACGGCAGCCATCGCCGCCTCTTCGAAGGCGGCAGCCGCCGCCACCCGATCGCTCGCGTTCGCGACCGAGATGGACCGATCCGTCACGGCCCAGGTCCCGCTGTAGCCGCCACGAGCGAACAGCCGGATCGTCGCCTCGCGGGCAGCCTGCACGGCCTCACGGAGGAGCGCGGTCCGTCCCGCGACGATCGCGGCGTCCCGTGCCCGGTCCTCCGCCGCACGGCGGGTCTCGTCGGGCATCGATACGACGACGACCTGCAGCTCGACCCGGGTCATCTGCTCGAGCATGTGTGCGACTCGGGCGCGGGCGGCCGCGGCGCCGGCGTCGGACGGCACGCCGTCAGGACGGTCGACGGCGGGTGCATCGCGGTGCGCCCCCCTGCCGCGTTTCATGCCTACACGGTACATGTCGAGGCCGTGCCGTTCTACGCTCCGGCCGCCGCCAGGCTGTCGTCGAGGATCGAGATCGCCAGGTCGATCTCCTCGCTCGTGGTGACGAGCGGCGGGATGATCCGGACGACGTTGACGTACGTGCCGGCGGTCAGGACGATGAGCTTGCGGGCGAGGGCCTCGGCCTGGATCCGCTTGGTCAGCTCTGGATCCGGGGTCCGGCCGTCTCCGACGCCCGGCTTGACCAGCTCGATGGCGACCATCAACCCGAGACCCCGGGCGTCACCGATCGACGGATACTTGTCGGCCAGGGTTCGGAGACCGGCGAGGAGCTGCGCGCCACGATCGCGGGCGTTGTCGACCAGACCCTCGTCCTCGATGACGTCGAGCGTCGCATTGGCGGCGGCACACGAGACGACGTTCCCGCCATAGGTGCCACCGTGGGTGCCAGGCTTCCAGGCCGCCATGACCTCGCTCCGTGCCAGGATCCCGGAGAGTGGCAGGCCTGATGCGATCCCCTTGGCCATGACCAGGATGTCCGGCTCGACGTCCCAGTGCTCGACGGCGAACATCTTGCCGGTCCGCCCGAACCCGGTCTGGACCTCGTCCGCGATGAGCATGATGCCGTGCTGGCGGGTGATCTCGCGAAGCCGCGGCAGGAACCCGGGTGGCGGGACGAGGTAGCCGCCCTCACCAAGGACCGGTTCGATCAGGATCGCGGCGACCCGGTCCGGGTAGATGAACTGGTGGAACGTCAGGTCGAGCTCGGCCTCCCAGTCGCAGGTGCAGGCGTCCGTCGGGTGGGCGCCGCCGGAGGCTCGAAAGCAGTACGGGTAGGCCGTGTGATAGATCGACCCCGGGAGCGGCTCGAAGGCGCCGCGGTAGACGTCCTTGGCGGTCGTCAGTGCCATCGTCTGGGCCGTCCGCCCGTGGTAGCCGTAGCGGAACGCGATGATCGCCGGTCGGCCGGTCGCCACGCGCGCGAGCTTGACCGCCGCCTCGATCGCCTCCGCGCCCGAGTTCGACAGGAAGGCCTGCCACGGCCCGCCCGGGAGGACGTGCTGGAGGCGTTCATAG
>DASYJV010000029.1:0-4246 GCA_035996105.1 Candidatus Limnocylindrales bacterium
CGGACCAGCCGGCTCCCGATCCGGCCATGTTCGGGCTACCGACCGAGGACGACGGGACGCGGTCCGATCCCCTGCTCTGGCAGAACATCATTTCGTGTACGCACTACGAGGCGGACTTCGATGCGCTGCGGGCCGCCTCGACCCGGATCGTCCTCGGTGCCGGCGCCGAATCCGAGGGAGAACTGGCCCATCGCGCTGCGGTGGTCGTGGCCGAACGGCTCGGAACCGTACCGGCCACGTTCCCGAGCGGGCACGGCGGATTCCTTGGCGGCGAGTACGGCCAGATGGGCGAGCCAGACGCCTTCGCGGCCAAGCTCCGAGAGGTTCTGACCGCCGACGCGTGACGTCGCGGTGGGCGGTACTGGGCTCGAACCAGTGACCTCCTCGGTGTAAGCGAGGCGCTCTGACCAACTGAGCTAACCGCCCGCGTGGAGGGTACGCCACGGCCGGTCCCGGTGGGCCGGCCCTGGAATGACCGGGTCGCACCGCCGGCGCGCGCGACTGGCGCGCGAAACCACGGCTCAGTCGAGAAAGAGTGGTGCCCAGGCCGGGACTTGAACCCGGATGAGTTTCCTCATACGCCCCTCAAACGTACGCGTATACCAATTCCGCCACCTGGGCAGGTGTGCCGTGCGTCGCGACAGGTCGGGAGGGAGGAGGTGGTACCGAGGAAGGGACTTGAACCCATACGCCCTTGCGGGCACTAGCTCCTGAAGCTAGCGCGTCTGCCAATTTCGCCACCTCGGCGTCGACCCGCCGCCGGGTCGCCCGAAGGCTCACCGGTCGCCAGCGAGCCGCCATGTTAGCACATCCCAGAATCGCTCCGACCCGTCCGAAACGGTCCGGACAGCCGGTCCGATGACCTTCTGGCGAACCACAAAAACGCTGTCCGGCCAGGCAATCGGAAGGGAATACGTCCCCCCCGTGAGCCGCGTCTGGAGGGCGACCAGCGCCGCTTTCCGGACGGTGTCGGTCGCGGGTTTGCGGGCGGCTTCGAGCAGTCCGTCGAGGAGCGGATCCTGGAGACCCATGACGTTCGCGCCGCCCGTCTGCGTCTGTGACGAGGCAAGGAGCGGATACAGGTCCGGGTCGTGGCCGAGGGCGATGTCGACCACCGCGGCGGCGAAGCCACCGGTCCGGAGATGGTCGGCCGCGAGGATCGCCGGGTCCACCTCCACGATCTTCGTGACGAGCCCGATGGCCTTCCAGTCCGCCGCGACCTGCGCCCCGACTGCGTAGAGCGCCGCGTTCGCGGTCCGGTTCGGCACCAGCAGCTCGAGCACCGTCGCCGCCTTCGCGTCGGGTGCCCGCCAGCCGTCCTTGGCCTGGGTCCAGCCGGCGACGCTGAGCGCCTTCGACGCGGCCCGCGCGTTCTGCTTGAGCTCGGGGCTCGCCTTCGCATCGAACCCCCAGGAGGATGGCGGCAGGAACGCGTCGGCCCGACTCGCCTGGCCACCGAAGGCGGCCTGCAGGATCGCCGTCCGGTCGAGGGCCTGGAGGAGGGCGTACCGGACCTTGGGGTCGCGGAACTCCGGATGGCTCGGCCGGAGGTTGAGGAGGACCGCCACGAGGTTCGTCGACGGGTCACGGACGAGCCGCGAGCCCGATTCCGTCCCGAGCGTGGCAGCCTCGAGCGGCGACAGCCCCGACGCGGCGTCCACGACGCCGGATCGATAGGCGGTCGTGAGGGCGGCAGCGGTGTCGTAGAAGCGGAATTCGAGACGCGCCAGCCCGGCCTGGGCACTGCTCGGCCGGGGCGTCGGGTGACTCGGGGCCAGCGGATCATTCGACGTCCCGGGAGTGGCGCCCATCTCGTCGACGTCGGGGGGCGTGAAGGCCGGAGCCGGTCGGAGGACCGCATGGTCCCGGTCGAGCTCCAGCACGGCATACGGGCCCGATCCCACCGGCTGCGCGCCGAACGGGTCGCCGGCCATGCCCGCGACCGGGGTGTCACCAAGGAGGTGCTTCGGGGCGATCGGCTGGGCGGTCAGCTCGAGGAAGCCCGCGAACGGGTCGGCGAGGTCGAACCGGACCGTCCTGGCATCGACCGCGGTGGCCGTGATTCCGAGCCATGAACCCGCGCCCGGGCCGTGATAATCGACATTCCGGAGCGTGTCCACCGTGAAGACGACGTCGTCGGCGGTGACCGGCTCGTCGTCCTGCCAGCGAGCATCGGGACGGAGGTGGAACGTCCATGTCGCGCCCTTGGCATCCGATGTCCAGGATGAGGCAAGGGCCGGCATCGGGTGGCCGTCGGCGTCGAGCTTCACGAGCCCTTCGAACACGAGCGCGACGAGATCCCGGTCGACCTGTGTTCTGGCTCCGAGGGGGCTCACGGACACCGGCCGCCCGAGGGCGCCCTCGCGGTACGGCGCGGGCGGGCTCTCGGTCGGTGCGTCCGACGGCTGGGCGCCAGGTTGCGTTGCGCGGGACGGGCCGCCGATGGCGACCGCCGAGAACGCGAGCACGAGCACCAGGCCCGCGATGACGCCGCGGTCCGTTCGGTTCATCGGCTAGTCGGCCGGCGGCACCTGCCGCGCGACGCCGATCGGTGCCCGCGGCCGGTGATCCATGCCGCGATCCCCTGCCCTCTGGGTCGGCTCAGGCAGCGGTCGTGGTCGTCGGGGCGAAGATGAACGACGCGAGCGAGAACACCACGAACAGGACCAGCAGGACGATCGTGAACTGCCAGAGCCGGCGCTCGATGCCGCGGCGGCTGCGGTAGACGGCCGAATCGCCACCGAACGTGCCGGACAGCCCGGTGCCGCGGGCCTGGAGCAGAATCGCGGCGACGAGGGCGATGCTGACAATGATCTGGCCGATGGCCAGGGCGGGATTCACTGCGGACGACCTCCGGTGGGAACGGCGTCGGATGATATCACGCGTTCGACGCCGAACCGGCCGCGACCGAGGGCTTGGCGGACGAGACGCCGACGTCGGCCGGAAGGAGCAGCGAGCGCCCGGTCATCCCCGCCCAGGGCGGCATGTTGGCGAGCTCGAGGAGCGTCGGCGCCACATCGGCCAGGACGCCGTCGCGCAGGCCCCGGCCCTGGAGTGCCCGACCGGCCAGAAGCAACGGCACCGGATTGAGCGAATGGGCGGTCACCGGCTGCCCGGTCTCATCGCGCATCCGGTCGGCGTTGCCGTGGTCGGCCGTGATCGCGAGCAGCGAGCCCGGGCCGGCCGCGTTTCGCGCGTCGAGCTCCGCGAGGGCGTCGACGATCCGGCGAAGGCAGGCGTCGACGGTCTCGACCGCGTCGACCGCCGCGCCCCAGGCACCGGTGTGCCCGACCATGTCCGGGTTGGCGAAGTTGGCGACGACCAGGTCGTATCGATCCGAGACGATGGCCTCGACGAGGGCATCGGTCACGCCGGCAGCGCTCATCGCTGGCTCGAGGTCGTAGGTCGCGACCTTCGGGCTCGGCACGAGCCGGCGGTCCTCGCCCGGCAGCGGCTCCTCGCGACCGCCATTGAAGAAGTACGTCACCTGGGCGTACTTCTCGGTCTCTGCGACGTGGAACTGGCGCCAGCCCGCGTCGGATGCAGCGTGGGCGAGGGAGCGGACCTCTTCGGGCGGAAAGGCGACCTTGACCCGCAGCCCGGCTTCGTACTCGGTCATCGTGACGACGAGCAGACCCAGTGGGCGGGGGCCGTGGGCCTGCCGGTCGAAGCCGTCGAAGACCTCGTCAGGGTCGGTCAGGGCGTGCATCAGCTCGCGGGCTCGGTCCGCCCGGAAGTTGGCGTGAACGACGGGATCGCCGTCGCGGATTCGACCGTCGATTCCATCGATGATCGTCGGCGCGACGAACTCGTCGTTCTCGCCTCGGGCGTACGCGGCCTCGATCGCGGCGCTGGCCGAGGGTGCGTGCTCCCCCACCCCGTGGACGATCGCCTCGTAGCCACGGGCGACTCGCTCCCAGCGCCGGTCGCGGTCCATCGCGTAGTAGCGGCCCCCGACGGTCGCGATCCGGGCGTCGGGATGGGCGGCGGCGAGGCGCGCCTCCAGATCGGCGACGAACGCGGGCGCCGAGCGGGGCGGCGTATCCCGGCCGTCGAGAAGCGCGTGGATCCGGACGGCACGGACACCCTCGCGGAATGCCATCTCGGCGAGGGCGACGAGGTGCCGGTCGTTGGCATGAACGCCGCCCGGCCCGACGAGGCTGATGACGTGCAGCCGGCCGTTCGGTCGGGCGGCCCGGCGACACGCCTCGAGCAGTGCCGGCCGCTCGAAGAACGACCCATCCGC
>DASYJV010000030.1:0-1717 GCA_035996105.1 Candidatus Limnocylindrales bacterium
GGCGTTTCTGCATGAAGGCGGCCATCCCCTCGGCCTGGTCCGCGGTGTCGAACAGTCGGAAGAACGCCTCCCGCTCGCGGGTCAGACCATCGCTCAGGCCCCGTTCCGCGGCGTCGATGATGGCCGCCTTGGCGGCCCGGACGGCGAGCGGCGGCATCGACGCGATGCGAGCGGCGATTTCGAGGGCGGCGTCGACGGTCGCCTCGGCCGGCACGACGCGAGTCACCAGCCCGTGCGCCTCCGCCTCGTGTGCGCTGAGCGTCCGGCCGGTCAGGATCAGCTCCATCGCCTGGGCCTTGCCGATCGCCCGGGTCAGCCGCTGGGTCCCCCCCGCGCCGGGCATGACGCCGAGCCGGATCTCGGGCTGGCCGAAGGTCGCGTCGTCGGCGGCCACGATCATGTCGCAGGCCATGGCCAGCTCGCAGCCACCGCCGAGCGCGAAGCCACGGACCGCGGCGATGAGCGGCAGCCCGATGGCCGCCACCCGGTCCCAGGCACCGAACCGGCCGCCCGCGGCGAGCGACGTCGGCGTCTGCTCGGCGAGCTCATGGATGTCCGCACCGGCCGCAAATGCCCGGTCGCCGGCGCCTGTCAGCACGATGGCTCTGCATGTCGGGTCGGCGTCGAGCGACTCGAGCGCCGCCGCGAGCTCGTCCATCAGGTCGAAGCTCAGGGCGTTGAGCGCCTTCGGCCGATCGAGGGTCACCAGCGCGACCCCGGGGAGCACCTCCGCGGGTGCAGCCGATGCCGGCGCGGGCGCCGCGAACGCGACCTGGACGAGGGCGTGAGTCTCGGTCATGGGCTCCTCGACTGCGTTCAGACAGTATCCACGGACGGGGAACCCGCGGCCTCCATTTCTGGCGCGTCCTCGAGGACGAGCAGGGTGGCCGATCCCGGCGCGATCTCCCGCAGGTTCCTGCCCGCCGCGCGCATCGGCTCGGAGCGCAGCCCGGCATCGAGCGCGGCCCGGTCGTCGAAGCGCATCATGGTGACGAGGATCAGCTCCGTCTCGCTGCCGAGCGCCTCGACGACCCGCCCGACCCGGACGTCGCGAAGGCCGGGCGTGCCGGCGACGAGCGGCAGGTGCTCCGCCGCGTACCGCCGCTCGAACGTGGCCTGCGCGTCCGGCCCGCCATCGGGTCGACGGTAGAGGGCGAGCAATGTGGTCATGAGAGCACCTCCGGGTCAACAGGCCGTGGATCCGTGCGCGCACGCGCGATCGATGCCGTGGAACGGTAGAAGGTTCGCAGCGCTTCGGCGACGAGCGCCGGCCGCCGGATCATGACGTCGTGGCCACTGTCCGGGGCCACGAGGAGCCGACCGTCGCGGACCTGCCGGGACAGCTCCCACGCCTGGCCGACAGGGACAAGCGGGTCGCGGTCGCCGCAGGCCACCAGCGTCGGCGCGTCGATCGCGTGCACCTCGGCCGGCGTGAGCAACGGCTGGGTCGACACGTCCTCGGCGATGGCGGACAGGAGCCGTCGCCAGGC
Source organism: Candidatus Limnocylindrales bacterium (assembly GCA_035996105.1). Lineage (GTDB taxonomy): Bacteria > Chloroflexota > Limnocylindria > Limnocylindrales > CSP1-4 > SPCO01. Next base: position 1,491 of record DASYJV010000030.1, read on the forward strand.
ACCCTGGCCCTGGACGCGATCGAGCGTCCGCGTCATCTCGGCGGCCCACGCGGGATCGTCCCGCACGATCCGATCGGGCTCCATCAGACGTCTCGCCACGCTGGCGCGCGGCTCGCGACCTGTCGTGATGCCGACGACGACCAGGGTCAGCAGCCGCTCCGGCGCTCGGCAGGCGAACCCCAGCGCGGTCATGGCCCCCATCGAATGGCCGGTGAGATGGAACGTCC
>DASYJV010000031.1:0-2742 GCA_035996105.1 Candidatus Limnocylindrales bacterium
GGGCCGCCTCGTCCATGTTCGATTCGACGGCCCAGATCTGCTGCGGATTGCCGAAGCCACGGAAGGCCGTCGAGGGCGTGGTGTGCGACAGGACACTCCGGGCCGTGATCCGCATGGAGGGCACCATGTACGGTCCCGACGAGGTGTAGCTGCCCTTGCCCACGGTCCGATCGGCGATGTCCGCGTACGCGCCGATGAGGTAGTTCGCGTCGACCTCGCGGAAGACGAGCCGGCCATCCGAGCGGAAGCCGGAGCGGACGGTGATCTCGGCCGCCCCGCGTCGGACCGCCTGGAAGGTCTCCTCGAGCGTCAGGACCAGCCGCACGGGTCGACCGGTCCGCAGGGCCATGAACGCGACGAGTGGCTCGTACTTGGCGTGCTGCTTGCCACCGAACCCGCCGCCCGGATCCGGCGCGTAGACGCGGACCCTGGACAGCGGCATGGCGAGGATCCGGGCGATGACGCGTTGCAGCCAGTTGGGATGCTGGATCGAGCTCCACACCGCGATCCCGTCACCGTCGGGCGCAGCGATGAAGGCGTGTGGCTCGATGGCGAACTGGGTCACCATCGGGAACTCGTACGTCCCCTCGACCACCACGTCCGCCTGGCTCGCCGCCGCGTCGACGTCACCCCAGCCGTAGTGGTGCTCGTGCAGGACGTTGGTGCGGGCCAGCGCATCGTTCGGCCGCATCGACGGGTCCTGGACGAGCGGGGCATCGGGCGCAAGGGCCCCCGCGACCGTGAAGACGGCGGGGAGCTCTTCGTATTCGACTCGGACGAGGCGCGCCGCTTCCTCCGCGGCGTCGAGCGTCTCCGCGGCGACGGCCGCCAGCGGTTCGCCGTGGTAGTGGGTCTCGCCGACGGCGATGACCGGGCGATCCTCCCACTGCGGGCCGAACCGGGCGACCGGCTGCGGCAGGTCGGCCGCGGTCATGACCAGCCGGACGCCGGGGACCGCCAGCGCGGCGCTGGCATCGATCGAGACGATCCGCGCCCGGGCGCAGTCGAGAGTGACCAGCTTCGCGTACAGGACGCCCTCGAGATGAAGGTCGGCGACATAGGCCTGGCGCCCGGTGACCCGATCGAGTCCCCCGACCCGGGCGGGCGAGCCGCCGATCCCCTGGCCGATCATGCTTCGCGCTCGCCGACGGCCGCTGCCGCGAAGACGGCCTCGATGATCTGCTCGTACCCGGCGCATCGGCACAGGTTGCCGGCCAGGCCCTCCTCCACCTCGGCGCGGGTCGGATGCGGATTGCCGGCCAGGAGCACCTGCGCCGAGACGAGCTGGCCCGGGATGCAGAACCCGCATTGGGCGGCGCCGGTGTCGAGGAATGCCTGCTGGAGGGGGTGGAGCCGGTCGCCCGTGGCCAGCCCCTCCACGGTCGTCACCGCGGCGCCGTCGGCCTCGACGGCGAGGACGAGACAGGCATCGACGCTCTGATCGCCGATCAGGACGGTGCACGCGCCACACTCGCCGACCAGGCAGCATTCTTTTGTCCCGGTCAGGCCGAGATCGTCGCGGAGGACCTCGAGCAGCGTGTGGTGCGGGGCGACCTCGACGGAGCGCGCCAGCCCATTGATCGTGAGGTCGATCCTTCGGCGGTCGATCACGCCTGGGCCATCCGGTTTTCCAGCCGCTCGACGGCGGTCCTGACGGCGCGCAGCCCGAGGACGCGGAGCATGGCCAGCCGGTACTCGGGGCTCGCCCGCATCGAGCGGGCCGAGGGGCTGGCGTCGACGAACAGCGCCTCGAGCCGCTCGAGCTTGGCGCGCTCCGGCGCCGCCGGGTCGGCCAGGACGCCGCTGTCATCGACCACGAGGACCGGGCGGGGACCGAGACTGCCATAGCCGATCCGGGTGACCCCGTCCTCGAAGACGGCGCAGGCCAGCGTCACGGATGCCAGGTCGTGGCCCCGGCGGCGCGTGCGACGGAGATGGACGGACCCGTGTCGGGCGGTCGGGCGCGGCAGCTCGATGGCGGTGACCAGCTCGTCGCGGGCCAGGGCCGTGACTCCGGAACGGACGATGAACCCGTCGATCGGGATGCGCCGCGTGCCGGCTCCACCGGTCGCCACGACCCGGGCACCGTAGACCAGCAGGGCCGGCGCGGTATCCGCGGCCGGCGATGCGTTGCAGACGTTGCCGGCGAGGGTGGCACGGTTCCGGATCTGGACGGACCCGACGACCGCCGCCGCCTCCGCGAGCGCCTGGTGATCGCGCCGGATCCGCTCGTCGGCGGCGATCGTCGTCATCGACGTTGCGGCCCCGATCGTGCGCTGACCGTCGTCGTCCCGGATCGTCCCGTCGAGCTCCGCGATCCACTTGAGATCGAGCACGATGCTCGGTTCGATCGTCCGGTCGCGGAGACGGATGATGAGATCGGTCCCGCCCGCCAGTGGCCGCGCATCGGGACCATGCTCGGCGAGGATGGCGACGGCCTGGGCGAGATCGGTGGGTCGCTCATAGGCGAAGGCTCGCATCGCGGCCGGCTAGGGCATCCGCGCGAGCGGCTGGACGGCGGCCATCGCGTCCACTCAGCTCCCGATCGCGCTTGCGGGCGCGCTGGCCGGCCTCGCGGCCGATCCCGACGGTCCGCTCTCCAGGATCTCCACCCGCCCCGTCGTCCCGTCGACCCTGATCCGGTCGCCGGTGACGATCCGTTGCGTGGCGACCGAGGTGCCGATGACCGCCGGGATGCCGAATTCGCGTGCCAGGACGGCCGGATGCGAGGTGGTGCCCCCG
>DASYJV010000032.1:0-3348 GCA_035996105.1 Candidatus Limnocylindrales bacterium
GGGCGGGACGATGCCACTCCACAGCGCCTGGCCAGCGTTCGAGGTGATGCTCGCGACGGGTCGTTTCTCGCCGTCGAGCGCGATCGCGTAGAACCGCGCGTCGGGGAGCCAGAACGCGGCATCGAAGCGGACCCGGAGCTCGTCGGCGGCCGTGTCGAGCTGGGCGGCGAGCTCGGTCTCGCCGCGGTGGCGGGCCAGCCGAGCCATCGAGCGCTTCGCCGCGTAGACGTAGCCCTGCACCTCGGAGAGCGCGATCGGTCCCTCGGCGGGGCTTCCGTCGAGATGGCGGATGGCATCGCCCGAATCCTTCCAGCCCTGGTTGAGCAGACCGAGGCGCGAGCGGCGCTGATACTCGACGAAGCCATCACCATCGAGATCGCCCGAGGCGTCGATCCAGTGGAGCGCCGCCAGGGCGTTCGGCCACAGCCGCTCGAGCAGCGCATCGTCGCCGGTCCAGGCGAAGGTCTCGCCGAGCAGGATCAGCCACAGCGGGGTCGAATCGATGCTTCCGTAATACGTGTCGTGGGGCGTCTCCCCGGCTCGGGCCATCTCGCCGGTCCGCATCTCGTGGAGGATCTTGCCCGGCTCGGCGTCATGCCAGGGGTCGTCCTTCGTGGCCTGGAGCCGGGCGAGGACCTGGAGCGTCGCGACCGCGAGTGACGGGATGAATGCGACGGTCTCGAGCGCGGCGATGATGCTGTCGCGACCGAACAGGGTGGCGAACCACGGGATCCCGGCCGCGAGGTAGTGCTCGCCGTCGGCCGGCCCGTCATTGCGGAGGGCCGCCAAGTCGATGATCGAGCGCGTCAGGGTCCGGTCAAGCAGCTCGTGGTCGGAGCTGATGCCCGGGACCGCGAACGGCATCTCCTCGCGGCGTTTGGCCCTCGACGACGGCGGCGAGGCTGACGCGGCGACGCCCTCGGGCATCTCGATCGTGTACGCGATCGACCATTCGACCATCATCCGACCACCTGCCTCGAGGCTCGACTTCCAGCCGGCCACCACGCTCGCGCCCGGCCACGTCTCCAGGTCCTGCACAGGGCGGAGCTCGGCACCCTCCAGGGTGACCGTCGTCGTGCGCCGGCAGTGATCAAGGCCCTCGTAGGCGAAGACGATGCGATCGCCGTACAGCTCGATCGGACAGAGCGTGCCGCGGGCGGTCCGCGGATAGCCACGCACCTCGAAGATGTCGGCCATGTCGACCCCGAGCCCGAGCTCGAGCTCGAGCGCCTCGCTCGTCGCCGAGTAGCTCTCGATGATCACCCGTTCGTGGAGCGTGCCCTCGATCCGTCGTGTCCGGGTCAGGCTCAGCTCGCGGCGGGCGAGACTCGGCGTGGCGGCGCTCTTGTCGGCCGGATTCCGGCGCAGCTCCGGATTGGTCAGCTGGATGGTGTCGGTGCCACCGTCGCGATCGGGCCCGCGCAGCAGCGTGGGCTGAGCGCCGTTGAGGCGAAGGATCGAGGTCGACAGGATCCGGGTGTCGAGGTCGTACAGCCCGAGGCCACGACCGTCGAGGCGGATGTCGCCGCGCGGATCGGTCAGCAGGTAGAGGTTGCCCTCCTTACCGACATCGACACTGCCGAGATCGGTGGCGGGGACGATCGTCGGGGTCGGGGCCGGGATCGTGCGCGGCGGGCGGCCGAGCATGCAGCGACCTCCATCTGTGGGGCCTCAATCATCCCCCGGATCCGGACGAGCCGTCATATCGGGGTGCCGGACTCGCTTTCAGGTGGCTTGCAACGGTGTCACGACACTGCAAGGTGCCTGTCGGCCAAACCATACGGCGCTTGACGGCGGCGCACCCAGCATCGGCGCATGCCGCCGGTCGTCCCAGTCCCCCTTCGCGTGGCTCGCGCGCCGACGCGCCATCCGGCCAGTCGGGTCGTCGCGCTGCGTCACGTCAATCGCGCAGCCACGCGTCGCGCCGAGCGACCGCGCAGCGGACTTCCCCGGATCCTGGCGGCGATCCTCGTCGGGTTCGGCCTGGTCACGACGATCACGGTGGCGGTCGCGGTCATGATGCTGAGCACCGCGGTCGGCGTCCTGTCCGTCGGCCTCCCCGACCCGAACCAGCTCCAGGCCCTGACCTTCGCCCAGCCGACCGTCATCTACGACCGCTCCGGGAAGGTTGAGCTCGGGCGCTTCTCGCGGGAGGACCGCCGGGTCGTCACGTTCACTGACGTCCCCCGGCTCCTCCTCGATGCCACGACCACGGCAGAGGACCGGACCTTCTGGTCGAACGCCGGGTTCGACATGCCGGCCATCGTGTCCGCCGTCGCCCAGGGGGCGAGCGGCGCCGGGGAACGTGGGGCGTCGACGATCACCCAGCAGCTCGTCCGGGCGCGGCTGCTGCCGCTGGAGGTGACCGGCCCGGGCGCCGACCGCTACCTGCGCAAGGCCAAGGAGCTGATCCAGTCGATGCGACTGGCCGAGGCCTTCCCGGGCCAGCAGGGCAAGGAACGGGTCATCACGGCGTACCTGAACGAGATCTTCTACGGGCACGGCGCCTACGGGATCGCGGCCGCGGCACAGGTCTATTTCGGTGTGGCGGACCTGAACCAGCTGACGCCGGCGCAGGCCGCGCTCCTGGCCGGGCTGCCGAAGTCACCGTCGATCCTCGATCCGTTCCGCTACGCCGTCGCCGACAAGCAGGGCCGCCTGGTCGTCCCGCCGGGGTCCGCGCCGGTCGCCCGCCGGGACTGGGTGCTCCACGGGCTGGCCGACGGCGGCCGCTGGACGAAGCTGACCCCGATGGAGCTGCAGACCGCGCTGGCCGAGCCGGTGATCCTGAAGAACCCCCAGGCACGGGCGTTCAAGGCCGCACACTTCACGTGGCAGGTCCGCCGCCAGCTCGACGTGATCCTGGGCGGGGCCGACGCTGTCGAGACCGGCGGCTACCGCGTCATCACCACGCTCGACTGGAAGGCCCAGCAGCTCGCCGAGAAGTGGCTGACGGCCGCGGCGGTCGTCCCCAATGTCTCGCGCCGGGCCGGCGAGGCGATGCTGAAAACGATGCGGATCCCCCGGCGCGAGCTGGGCTGGATCCGCGGCCTGCGCGGCAAGGATCTCCACAATGGGGCGCTCGTCGCGCTCGACTACCGGACCGGCGACGTCCTGGCGTACTCCGGGAGTGCCGGCTACGCCCGCGACAACCTGGCCAGCCCGAAGTTCGCGCCGAAGTTCGACGTCGCCGGCGATGGGTCGCGGCAGCCGGGCTCGGCGTTCAAGCCGATCATCTACGCGAGCGCATTCGACAACCACCGACTGACGCCGAGCAGCCTGCTCCTCGACGTGTCGACCCAGTTCAACGCCCGCGAGAACTGGGCGCCACATGACGCCGACAAGCTC